>CACZSO010000227.1 GCA_902783795.1 uncultured Eubacteriales bacterium | reverse complement strand
CGGCTATCCCATAACTGGGCTTCAGTTTCGTGTCAAATTCATCAATGAATATGACCGGATATTTCTCCTCCGAACTCAGGACCCTGCCAAGTGCATTCTCCAGATTCATACCTTTATAACCGGCTTCTGTCAGCTCACTTCCATCTATGAAAAACACGGGCACATTGATCTTCTGCAATGTCTGCATCAGATAAGTCTTGCCGGACGATGTTTCTCCTATCAGCAGGCGCACCATGGGAGATGTCAGATCCTTGCCTGCGTTTCTGAATTTAAACAATGTCGCCACATCCAGGGCAATGCTTTCACAGGCTTCATCCTGCCCTTTTACGTATTGTTTCAGGAATCTGGCCACCTCACGGGGGTCTTCCAGTCTGCTTCTGTAAAAGATCGGCGCATCTTCCTCTGATCCATCTGGTTCTTCCTCCGCCGCTTTATTTTCTTCCTGTACGAAGACAGGTTCCAGTTCTTCTGCTACAGCTTTTCTTAAATCTTCATACTCCTGCTCTGTAATTCCACCGGTCCTGCAGCAGTAAAAGATCATGATGTCCAGAAACACGCCATAATCATCCAGGGAAAAGCTTGGGTCAAAATCCTGTATAAGATTCATGAACATTTCATCATCCTTATGACGCCGGATCAGATTTGCCGGCCCGTTTTTCAATAACAGTTTAGCTGTCATTATAAGGGCTGACCGGTAGGCTATTGCCTTTTTCCTGATTCGTCCACATAAGAATAAGCTCAGTTCCAGTACAGAAAAAGCTGCTGCATTCATCCTTTGGGCTGCTAAGGAACGGGAACCGTACGTCATGATCCTGCTTTTAACACAATTCCGGATATCTTCCCGGCTGTCCATATGGTAAAGGGTCGTATCAAAGAAGTCTTCCATGGACTGGTACATGGCCTGCCTTTCATTCAGGTCATGTCTTAAAATAATCCGTTCTCCTTTATCAAATTTCTTATCAAGTTCAAATCTGTCCATAATCCTCCTTTCTGGCCTGATCTACGCCAGCCTGTTTGAAAACTGTACCTGTAAAAATCAGAAAAAGCCCAGGTCCATGTCTGGTATCCCTGAACTTATCAATGTTTTGACGGCGGCACGGGCCATTTTTATAAGTCCCTTGCCGATATCTGGATTATAAAAAAGATCACCTTCCGGTTCAACAAACCGTCAGTTTAATCAGCACCCTTAAAAAGTACTCTCGCTATTTTATTATACTAAAATATCTGGTTTTTGCACCAAAGCAGTTCGCTAGTTATCTCATTGATTTTTCAAGCATGGCTTGATTTTTAACGATAGGATCTAAAGTGTAATAATAGGTGTATTAAAAACGGAACAGAAAAGGAGCTCATCTTAGCCCCTGAGCAGACCACGGTCCGCCATCATCAGATAAATCTTCCTGCATGATCCTATACATAAAAAACCTCCTGCCGTTATGGCAGGAGGAAAATGCAAAAATAATATTATATACAAAAATATATCCGGACCCTCTGCTTAAGGCCGAAAAAAGCCTGTTTACAGGCCTGCTTCCGGCAGGCAATGCATCTGTGTTGTCCCCAGTACACGGAAGCCTTCTGCCTGGAATTTAAGGCTGTGGAGGCCAAAAGCCACTTCCCGGATCTTCAGGTAAAGTGCGATCTGTGATAAGTCATCTGACCCTTCAGGAAACTGACTCTTGTGGCATTGGATGGCCTTAAGCTGTGTCTCTCTGAAACCGGTGGTTTTCACAAACCGGTTCGGCCTGGCGGTCATATAGAAAGCCGCGGCTTTTACAGGAGCGCTTTCAGCACCATATCGTTCCATAATTTCCGGGAACGGAGCAAAGAAAGCCAGCTGTTTCATGGTATTCCCGGTATTCAAATGATCCGCATGGCATTCTGCCCCGGTGTCCGGGTCCGGTGCAAAAATGATCTCCGGCTGCGTCTCTCCTATCACCCGGGCCATTCCCTGAAGCAGTTCCTCCGGCTCATAAAATCCGCCATCTGAAAGACGAAGAAAGTGCACATCACTGACCCCTAATGTCTCTGCGCCCCGTCGTGTTTCTTCTTCCCGGATCTTGATCAGTTCTTCCGGCGTGGTGCCTTCCGGTGCATGGCTGAGGCCATAACGGCCGTCCATACAGATCAGGAAACTGATGTGTTTTCCCGCAGCTGCCAGTTTAGCCACACTGGCCCCGGCCCCTATCTCTATATCGTCCGGATGAGGGCCGATAAATAAGTATCGCCGGAACTCATCCGGCTTCGGCACAGGGGCCGCTGCCCTAAGGATCAGTGATGTCAGACTCATATCATACTCCCTATTCTTTCAAAAGCGCAAGGATCTCCTTAAATTTCGGGACATTGCCCTTATATAAAGACATCATCTTATACACCCGTCCGGCGATCCTGATAAAGATAAAGCAAAGCACCAGGATGATCCCTAAGGAAATCAGCCCGGAACCGATGCTTACCTGCTGAAGGAGCAGTCTGGCCGGGGTGATCATGATAGCGGTAAAGGGTACAAAATCAAACCATTTGGCGCCTACAGCCATATCATTTTTCAAGAAGCCTGCCCGTAAAGTGATCAGCATGCTGATAACGAGAGTCAGGGTAAAGATCACGATGGTGGAAGATAATTCTTCCGGTTTGGAGGCGAAGGAAGCACAGATAGCCGCCATACAGCAGTATAACAATAATCCGCCGAAAATGATCAGTATGGCCGTAAGGATCGCCGGGAAAGAGAACATAGCTGAAGCTGACTTAAGCACTTCAAAAACTGCAAAAATACGCAGTGTCGAGGCCGGATTTATGGCCCGGACGATGATGCTTCCTGCCGCAAAGCCCAACACCAGGGATACGACCCAGATCAAAAACTGGATCAGGGCCGCCGTCCATTCTGCCAGGACCTTCCCCATGATCATGGTTTCCGGCTTGACCGCCACCAGGAACGTATCCATCAGTTTTGAGGTCTTCTCCAGGATCACTGTATTAGCAGCGCTCTGGCCATAATACAGCACCAGGAAGTAGATAAGCATGATATTGACATAAGGGAGGATCATGCCGATAATACTGCGGACCTCCTCTGTATACAGCTCTTCCTCGGTCTTCACTTCTGCCTGGGAAGGTTCATTGTCCCCATCGTAACGGATCTCTTCTCTGCTCATCATCAAGGGGCTGGCCAGTAGCATCTGCCCGCTTTCGGAAATGCCTGCTTTTTCTGCCAGGATCAAGGGCAGCTGGATCTCTACCGTATCTGCCAGAAAAGCCGCTTTATTATAAGGCAAAGCAGTGTTTTCAGGCAGGACCGTCTTGATTCCTATGGTATTTTCTGTCTCCTGGATCTGAAGGACCAGGGATCCCGGATCCTGAGCTCCTTTTTCCAAAGCTTCAGAAAGGGAGGCTGTTTCTTCAAATGACGTCTTTTCAAAACCGGGCACAGAGAGCTCTCTGAATAAAGCTTTCACCTGCTCTGATCCTGTCTCGACAGTATAGAAGACATGCTGTATTCCATCAGCATTATAAGGATCATCAGACTCCGGGGACTCATCATCTGCCGGAAGTTCCTCAGTTTCTGAACCGGCATCCGGAGCAGCTTTCTTTGAGTTAAGTTCGCTTACCACCATGGAAATGGAAGGAACCAGGAAAAAGATCAGAGCGATGATCACTGTCAGGACACGGACCGTCTTGATCTTCAGCTGCTGCTGAAGAGTAAATACATAGATCTCACGCAGCCTTTTCATCTTCTGCCTCCTTTCTCCCCGCCATTTTCACGATCTCAAGGAAATTAAGCCTTTTCCCATTATAAACTATGAGCTGTCTGTAGACCCTGGCACTCAGGAAAATGAGCAGCAGTATGGCCGCCAGCTGCAGCCCCCAGGAAAGGATGACCGCACCCATGCCTATCTGTCCTTTCATATAATTCACCGGCGCCATAAAGACGGACAGTACCGGAAAAACAGATAATGTTTTTGCTGCACCAGTACTCCCCAGGGAGGTAAAAATAGAGACCATATAGCCTGCCATGATAAGGATCGTACAGGTGGACATGGCCCCGCCGGACTCCTCCATATTCGAGCAGCCCGCTCCGCAAAGCCCGGCCAGAAGGCCGAAAAACACATAGCCCAGGATGCTGGTGACCAGGACGATGAGCAGGTTTTTACCCGTAAGGTTCAGGCTGGTGAATACAGCGCTGATGCCGGAAAGAGCCGATGTATTGAATAAAAGGCTGCTGATCTTCAGTGAGATCAACACACCTGCCACCATGACACTCATATAAAGGATCACGTAAATCAGCACCGCCAGGACTTTACCTAGCAAAAGTGCTGCCGGCTTTACACTGACCAGCAGAAGATCCACCAGTTTTGAGGCCTTTTCTTCGATCACGGAACGGACTATGTATCCTACGGCATACATACAAAGGGTCATAAGGAAAATAGAATAGCCCATGCGGGAAGTATAATCCGTCTGATCAAACCCTCCCTGATCTTCTTCACTATAATCAGGGGTATCATCGTCCGAATCCAGTTCGTTATAGTACCGTATCTGGCGCGAAGAACCTTTAGCCAGAAAACGCAGTGTATCCTCGTCAAAGCCTGCCATTCTAAGCCGCTCGCTGTCTATGACATCATAAATACAGGACATAAGTTCTTCCTGTTTCAGCGAATCTTCCCCCTTTAGATTCGGATTGGAAAGAAAAACAAGGGCAGGGACTCCTTCCTCCATCATCAGTACAGCACCTGCTGTGTCCTTCTCTCCTTCCGGAAGTTTCCCTTCTCTTATCTCCAGATCTTTCAGGTTTTCATTTTCAGCCAGGGCCTCTTTGATATCCGGTATCACAAAGTCTGTCTGGTTTTCAAAATAGAACGACTTAAGCTCCTCTCCCCCTTTTTCATTGCCGGAAGAAAAGAAAGTAATGACCGGGATCAACAGTATCGAAAAGAAGAAGGCTATGATCATGGCAATGATATTGGCCTTGGATTTAAGCAGCTGGACCAGGGTAAAGGAAAACACCTTACCGGTCCCTCTGAACTGTTCCTTACTCTTCATGGACTTCACCCACCTTTTCCACAAAGATCTCGTGCAGGGAAGGCTCTCTTAAGTCAAAGGTGATCACCGGGATCCCGGCGCTGATCAGCTGTGAGAGCAGCTGGTTAGCCTGGATCTCTCCCGTAACTTTCAGCTGATATTCATACTCTTTTTCACTGAGTATCTGGGCGCCTGAAGCCTTGATATAGCCGCTGATATCTCTCTCGCATTTCAGATGCAGATTGACCCGTCCATAGCTCTTTTTAATGTCATTAAGGTTTCCCTGCAGCACTGTCTTTGAACGGTCCAGAATGGTGATATCAGTGCAGAATTCTTCTACCGTAGCCATCTGATGGCTGGACATGATCAGATACTTGCCCCTGGCTATCTCTTCGCGGATCACATCCCGGATAAGATCCGTATTCACCGGATCCAGACCGGACAATGGTTCATCCAGGACGATGAGTTCCGGGTCTGAAAGCATGGCTGCCATAAACTGGATCTTCTGCTGATTACCTTTGGAAAGCTGGTCGGCCAGCCGTGGTTTT
Source organism: uncultured Eubacteriales bacterium (assembly GCA_902783795.1). GTDB lineage: Bacteria > Bacillota > Clostridia > Lachnospirales > Lachnospiraceae > UBA1267. The sequence continues at coordinate 4,367 of CACZSO010000227.1, read as the reverse complement.
TCCTTTTTCACGCCAAACGCCGGCCTTCTGCGTCCTGTGTCAGCCTGTATTACCGGCTGGTTCGGGTAAAGATATTCTTCCACTTCCAGCCGTTCTGCCAAAGAACGGATACGCTTTTTTGCTTCATCTTTTGCTACACCCCTGAGGGTGGCAAAGTACACTAGCTGGTCCATCAGGGCGTATTTCGGATACAAGCCCCGCTCTTCAGCCAGATAGCCCACATTGCAGCTTTCTGTGCTCAGGGGTTTTCCATTCCATAAAGCTTCCCCTCCGTCCCGGGCCAGCATATCCAGCATCATCCGGATGGAGGTAGTCTTTCCTGCGCCGTTCGTGCCCAAAAGTGCATATACACCGGGGCCTGACATAGAGAAACTAAGGTCATCAACGACGACCTTAGTTCCATATTTTTTGTGGAGATGAGATACTTGAAGGCTCATACTGTTCCTCTCTGTCAATATTGTTTACTTTGTTTCTTTTCCTGTACTTCCCTTTTTCATAGGCTGCTTATCCGAAAGTTTCAGGAAGACAAAGCCCAGGGCGAAGAAAATGGCCAGGGAAGCTACGGCGATATTGATGGTACCGCCTGCCAGTTTGACACCTGCGATAACAGCGGATCCCAGGAAGGAAGCACCTTTCGCGAAGATGTCGTAAATCCCGAAATATTCGCCGGAGTTTTCCGGGGGAATGATCTTTGAATAATATGACCGTGACAGGGACTGGATAGACCCCTGGAAACAGCCCACACCAAAAGCCAGGATACCAAAATGCCAGATATTGGATAAGACCAGGGCATACATGCAGACAGCAAAATAACCTATGATACACACCAGGATCAATGGTACGGTCCGGTATTTAAGAGACAGTCTGGCGAAGACCAGGGAACCTATCCAGGCAACCACTTGGGTGGCCAGAAGAAAGATCACCTGTCCCACCGTATTCAGGCCCAGATCCGTACCGATATTGACACAGTTATCAATAATGGTGCCTACACCGTCGATGTAAAGGAAGAAGGCGATCAGAAACAGCAGGACTTTCTTATCTTCCACAGCTATCTTCTTAATAGTCCGGCCTATCTTCACAAAAGCTTTCTTTACAGCGCCTTTTTCAGCTTCTACATAATTGATCTGCTGATAATTCCTGATCAGGGGCAGCGTGACCAGCATCCACCAGATACCTGTCACAGAAAAACCGATGATCATGGAGAGCCGGTTTGAAATGACCTTCAGCATGTCAGGCCCCAGAAGATAGGCCCCCAGCGCCAGCAGGAAGGGGATGCAGGAGCCGATATAACCCCAGGCATAACCGTAGGAAGACACCTGGTCCATCCTGTCTTCCGTGGTAACATCGTTCAGCATGGAATCATAGAAGGTCAGGGATGCCTGATAGAAGATCTTCGCCAGAATGTAGACCACGATGAAAACCACCCAGGTCGTGGCGAATCCGTTCAGGATACAGCCTGTGACACCTAATGCCACAGCGGTGGTAAAGAAGATCTTTTTCTTTTCTTTATGATCCGCCAAGGCCCCCAGGACGGGACCAAGCAAAGCGATAGCGATGGTCACCACTGCGATCGCAATAGAATAATAGGCTGTCGCCTTATCCGAAGTGATCTGGCCCGGCGCATCACCTATGGCCAGCTGCTTAAAAAAGATAGGGATCAGGGAACAGGCCAGCATGGTAAAGGCCGAGTTTCCTACATCGTACAAAACCCAGGCCCGTTCCTTTTTTGTGAGATTTTTAAACATTACGCTCCTTTCGGGTCTTTATAACGCAGGATAGCATGTCTTTTGTCATATCATCCCGCTTAATAAAGGCCCTCTTTTTCCGTCATGTATTCTTATCTGTATTTATACCATTATACCGTCAAAAAAACAATCCTGACATAAGTATAACTTTTAGAGAACTGCTCTCAGATCTATTATACTATCAGAAGGGAGGAAAAGCTTGGAATTCACTTGCATCATAAAACCAGGGAGACGAAAACCGTCTCCCCTGGTTTTTTCTATGACTCTCTTCACTCTTCTTTCTTTTTTTCAGCTTTCACCAGTTCCAGTAAAGCCCTGGGAATATGGCAGTAGCCCTCCGGATTCTTTACCAGATACTTCTGATGATATTCTTCTGCCGGATAAAAGTTTTCAAGCGGCATGAGCTCTACTGCCAATTTTTCTCCGACTTTTGCTTCCTCTTCTTCATACTTTTTCCTGATGTCGGGAAGCAAAGATGCATCTTCATAATAGATCCCGGTACGATATTGAATACCTTTATCATGGCCCTGTTGGTTCACTGACACCGGGTCTATAGTCATAAAATAATACTCCAACAGTTTTTGTGTGCTGATCACTGCCTCATCATAAGTGATCTTGACAGTCTCCGCATGACCGCTGTCATTGCAGACATCCTGATAGGTGGGATTTTCTTTTGGCCCATTAGCATAACCTGTTTCCGTGCTGATCACCCCGGGAAACTGGTCGAAAAAACGCTGTGTCCCCCAGAAGCATCCGCCTGCCAGATAGATGGTCTTCATCTGATAATTCCTTCCTTTCATCAAAATAACTCATCCAGAAGGATGTAATAATCCAGTTTCTCCCAGTCAGGCTCCAACTCCAGTGCTTTATACAGCATATCGGGATGGAAGCCGGGATATACCTGTCCTCCATAATAACCTTCAAAGTTATGTTTCAGGCTTCGGTACAAGAGAGAAATATCTCTCCATTTATCCGCGATGCCGCAGTCGCCCAGGTCGATAAAACCCGATACATTGTCTTCATCCAGAAAAATATTGGGCAGACAATAATCTCCATGGGACAGTACCAGTTCACTCTCTGGTTTATGCTCCTTAAGCCATATCAATAATGCTTCCGGGCCTGAAAACCGGCCGTCAGGACCAAAGGTGCCTGGTTCCGCATCATCTATACTTACCTGCCCTTTTCGGATCCGGTCTTCTGCTTCTTTAAGCTCTGTATCCAGGTCTCTTATCCTGGGGCAGTCAGAAATATCTACCTGCCACAGCATCCTGATCCCCTCGGCAAGTATCTTTACTAAGGTTTCCGGCTGTTCCATATAGAAGGGATCGCAAGCCATCTTTCCCTTGACCCTGCTCATCAGCAGATACTGTTCCTCACCATCCTGTTCATAGACCAGCACCTTCGGAACAGGGAGTTTTCCTTCCAGCCACCGCATCATGCCCACCATTTCTTTATCCTGCTCCCGGTATCTGCCCGTTTTCAGTACAAACTCATCATAGATCAGGACCTTTGAGCCGGACATGCCGATATCATCGGTGGTATAACTTTTCCCTTCTGTCAGTCTTTTTATAATCTCTGGTATAACCATATATCCTCTGTTTTGATCTTCAATCCAGCTTTCTTTCCCACCACAGATTCTCTTCCTCTTTGAGGAATTGAAATCCGCACTTTTTCAGTACATTCTGGGATCTGACATTGTCCTTTAATGTATCTGCCAGAACGGTCTTTACGCCTGATGCTTTCCCAAAGTCCAGAAACGCTTTTAACGCTTCCGTCATATAGCCATGTCCGGAGTAGGCCGGATTCAGCCCATAACCCACTTCTGTCACACCATCCTTCGGCACATATTTATAGTCGATGGAGCCAATGATATGGCTGTTTTCTTTCAATACCAGCAGGAATTCCGTAAAGAAAAGATAGTGGTCCGGATCATCAGCAATCTCCTGTTCCAGTTTTATTAAAAAACCTGTCAGCAGATGATCCAGCTCTTCCCCCCGGTAGACCACATCATAGGCTTTTTCAAAAGCAGCCAGATCCGTATTGAAAAGATGGAGATTTTCTTTTGTGTAGGGAAACAGGATAAGCCGTTCCGTCTCGATAAGGTCCACCATCAGCGCTTTATTCAATGTTATATCCTCACATTTCTTTTACCGCTTCAGATAGCCTGAAGATACAGGGAAGGCAAAATAAGTGTCCGGATAAGGTTCATTCTTCAGCATGAAATGCCACCATTCACAGTTGATAGGCACAAAGCCGTTCCTGACCATGGCATGCTGCAGGATCATCCGGTTCTCATACTGCTCATCGGTGATGCCCCGGTAGTCCGGATGAGATATCTCGCTGAAAAGATCAAAAGGACTTCCCATATCCAGTTCTTTTCCGGTCTTCATATCCAGCAGTGTCAGATCCACTGCGCTGCCCCGGCTGTGGCTGGACTGTTTCGCGATATAACCATCCGCAAACAGCTGCTGTTTTTCCAGATCCGGATAAAAGTAGGGTTTCATACGGACGTCCTGGTCTTCGATCCCCCAGAGTACAAAATGTTTTACCGCAGAGGCTGGCCGGTACGCATCGAATACCTTCAGCCGCAGTCCCTGGACAAACAGCTCGCTGCTGACCGCT
>CACZSO010000226.1 GCA_902783795.1 uncultured Eubacteriales bacterium | reverse complement strand
GCCAGTCCTTGTTTATCTTCATCACCTCGGTGAGGAATTCCCAGCCGTAGGCGATGGCTTCTTTCTTGAAATAATCGCCGAAGGAGAAGTTTCCCAGCATTTCAAAGAAAGACCCATGCCGCTGAGTCTTTCCTACGTTGTCGATATCGCTTGTCCTGATGCATTTCTGACAGGTACAGATCCTTTTTCTGGGCGGGATCTCCTGGCCCGTAAAATAGGGCTTTAAAGGCGTCATACCGGCATTGATGATCAGCACTGATTTATCATTTTCCGGCACTAATGAGAAGCTTTTCAGGCGCAGATGGCCTTGTTTCTCGAAATAGTCAAGATACATTTCACGTAATTCATTGACACCGTATTTTTTCATTTCTTACTCCATTCATTACTGAATATAGATTATATGGCTAAGCAGGTCCCGGTAAGAGACACCGGAAGCTGTCTGCATGTCTTCCAGACGGTTGATGATGACCCGGTAGGCTCCGTTATAGACAGTATTGTGAAGCACCACATGTTTCCCGTCTTCGGACCGGTAAAGATACATCACCACATGACCCGGCATAAGCAAAAGGGCGCCGGGATGGGCCTCGATCTCCTGATCCCGGTCCGATACTTCTGAAAGGTTCAGTACTCCCCCTCCGAAGGCCGGCATGATAGATGTGTTTCTGGGCACGTAAACGCCGAATAACAGGTACAGAAGACCTGTCGTAGATGAACAGTCATACCGGTTTCCTTCGTCACCCCAGCCATAAGTAAGATCCGTAAGGAGACAGGCTCTTCTTATGATCTCTTCTTCTGACCAGGGGAGGAATCCGTCTGACCAGGAGGCTGGTGAAGCAGCGGTATCCAGCTCTCTTTCGTCAAGATACAGCTGTCCGTTTTCATCTCTTTCCGGATAGATGACCATATAGACCGTCCCCTTCTTTTCCCGGTAAGGAAGCATGATACCCAGCCGGCTTTTTTGATCATTGACATCCGGATGTGTACAGATCAAAAACCGATCCTGATCTAAAAAGGCTGTGTAAGTGCTCCGGTCTGTCATGCCTAAGCAGGATGTCAGGACCCAGCCGGCGTAATTATAACCCTGGACGAAAGCATAAGTCCTGTCCTGGGTATAATGAAGCACCAGCACCCCATTTCCATAGTTCAACACTGTTTCCTGGAAATAGTCAAAGGCTCCTTCATCCAGACTGTTCCTGGCTTTCAGCTCTGTCGGGAACCCCCGGACCGATGTGTTTTCTGTCAGGATAGCATATTCCGGAATGATGACTTTTCCTTGATCAGCTTCCAGAGGCGCCGTATTCCTGGCCGCAAGCAACGTGTTTTTTATGTTCTCGTCCGGCAGTACGTTCCCGTAGACTGACGTATCCGGCAATGTATAGGCGCTGATCTTCTGAAGCACTTCTCCTGCCGTAAAAGAAACGTAATCCTCAGCAACATCGAACAGCATGGAAGCAGGATCTGCCAAAGTCCTTTTATTGATCTCTGCCAGCGTTCCTTCCATCAGATGGCCGAAGAAACGGACATAGGCCTGTTCCGGACCGGGACTTTCTGAAACAGACTCACCGGTCTCTGTTTCAGAGGATCCGGCCTCCCAAGAAGAAGTATCCGGCTCTGTTTCAGAGGACGTATCAGATCCTGTATCAGAGGAAATATCTGTTTCTGTTTCTGATGATGAAGCTTCTTTCGTGTCAGGATCCGTCTTAGATGTTGTCTCAGTTTCTGTATCTGAAGAGGAAACGTCTGTACTTTCTTCTGTATCTGAGGTACTGGTATCTTTCTCGGTTTCTGAAGAGCTGTCTTCCTGGCTCTCTGTCTCTGTATATCCTGATTCTTCCGTCGTTCCCAAAGTCTCCGTATCTGATGGCTGGGAGGATGTACTGCTTCCCTTGCAGGATGACAGGGCCAGAAGTACTGTCAAAAGACCTGTAATGATCAGCACTTTACCTCTCTGCCTTTTTCTGTTTCTTTTTGACATAACCTTTCTCCGCGATCATCTGGATCTTAGGACCTATCCGTTTATCGTACAAAGCCTCGAACAAGTCGATCAGGATGGGTGAGATCATAATGATGCCTATCAATGTCATAATGCCGGGAAGTGTCACGGAAGTCAGCTCCAGGATATTCTGTCCGATGATCATGACGATGAGGTAAACGACTTCCATGATATAACATACCGTCCGCCGGTAAGCTGACATGGGTGAATAGATCCTCTTCAACATAAAGAAGTAGATCCAGCCCACAGAAAGCACACAGATGGTAGACAGCATGGGTCTGTTCTGGGCATCCAGCCAGATACCGATATTGGAGATCAGCAGATTCACGATAGCGATAACGATACCGGCAGGAAGTGCATTTCTGAACACCTTCTCCATAAAGTTATTGCTGATCTGTTTGAAGGTGGGCTCCAGCTGCAGGAAGAAAGTAGGAATACCCACTGCACATCCTGATATAATGGACAGCTGGACTGCCTGAAAGGGATAATGCCGCCCTATCAGCAGTGTACCCAAGGTCAGCAGCACGGAAAACGTAGTCTTGATCAGATACATGGAGGCTGCGCTGCAGATATTATTGATGACCCGGCGGCCTTCATTCACCACATCCGGCATTGAGCTGAAATCAGAATTCAAAAGCACGATATTGGCCGTATGTTTTGCCGCTTCTGAGCCGCTGGCCATAGCGATAGAACAGTCCGCCTGTTTAAGGGCCGGCACATCGTTCACACCGTCGCCGGTCATCGCAACCGTATGGCCTTTTTCCTGAAGGCACTCCACCATCATCTTCTTTTTATCCGGGGTCACACGGCCGAAGATCCGGTATTTTTCCACGGCTTCCATCACCGCTGCCCTATCAGCCAGTTTAGAAGCATCACAATATTTTTCAGCTCCTTCCAGGCCGCATTTCTGGGCGATCTTGGAAACGGTCAGAGGATCATCTCCGGAGATGACTTTCAGATCCACGCCCTGGTCTTTGAAGAATTTCAATGTCCTTTCACAGTCTCTGCGGATCACGTCGGACATGACCAGGAACCCGGCCGGTCTGACATCATCCGGCAGAGAGAAATCCGTGACATTCCTGTCAGAATGACACAGCATGATGACCCTTAAGCCCTGTTCCAGATAAGGCCGTATCATCTCTGATACTTCCTTATTCTGCGGGATCAGATACTGGAAAGCCCCCATGTACCAGGTCCCCTGGCCGGTGAAGGATGCACCGGAATATTTACGTTCAGAAGAAAAAGGAATCACAAATTCTGTATGCCAGGGTGTCTTCGTTTCTCCATAGTATTCAGTAATCCCCACCGCCGTTTCATTCAGCGACGGCAGAGATGCCAGGATATTCTGGTAAGCTTCCTGCATTTTTTCCGGCCTGGCATCCATATTGACTGAGCGTTCTACCCGGATGCGGCCTTCTGTCAATGTGCCAGTCTTGTCCAGGCATAAAACATCCACTCTGGCCAGTGTCTCGATGCAGTATAATTCCTGGACCACTGTCTGCTTCTGCGCCAGACGCACCACACCCAGAGTCAGAGCTGCAGATGTCAGCAGCACGATACCTTCAGGGATCATACCGATACCGGAAGTGACCATGGATTCCACACTTTCCTTCAGGCTGCTGCCCGTCAGGAAATACATTTTGCAGAACAAAGCTGCACACAAAGGAACAATGAAATAAGACACCAGGTGCAGGATCTGGTCTATACTGTTCCTCAGCTGGGAATTCACCGCTTTTGTCTTTTTGGCTTCACCGGCGATGGTCTCGATATAGTTATCCTTACCAACATGAATGACCTGGCAAAGAGCATTGCCTGAAGTGACAAAAGCGCCGGAATAGACCAAGTCTCCCGGTTTCTTCAGGACATTGTCCGACTCGCCGGTCAGCATGGATTCATTGCATTCCATAGTGCCGGTGATGACCCTGGAATCAGCAGGGATCTGTTCTCCCGTATCCAGGACGATCAGGTCATCTTCCACGATCTGTGCGATATCAATCTTCACGTGTTCGCCGTCACGGATCACTTCCTGATGGGATGCCGTCAGGATCTTCAGAGAGTCCAATGTTTTCTTGGCCCTCAATTCCTGTATGATACCTACGGCAGAGTTGATCAGGATGATCAGGATGAACAATGAGTTTTTATAAGACCCCACTATGATGATCAGGACAAAGAACACCACATTCAAAAGGTTGAAGAAAGTGATGAGATTCGTCCGGAAGATCTGGGCGACGGTTTTACCCTGAGGAGCGGCCGGTGTATTGACCCGGCCTTCCTTCACGCGTTTTTCTACGTCTTCTCTGGTAAGTCCCTGGTCCAGGGAACGGACCTTAACTTCAGATTTCTGTGCAGGTTTTTTTAAAGGTTTTAGTGTAATGCCCTCATCAGGCATGCTGTTTGTATCCATCCAAGAACTCTCCTAACGCATCCAAGGCTTCCCTCAGTACATCCACCCGCGGCAGATATACGATACGGAAATGATCCGGTGTCTCATAGTGGAAACCGGTGCCAGCCACCAGGAGTACCTTCTTTTCTCTTAAAAGGTCTATACAGAACTGTTCGTCACTTGTTATATTGAAACGTTTGGCATCCAGCTTCGGGAAGGTATAGAATGCCGCTTTCGGGCGCACTTCCGAAAGACCCGGGATCGCATTGACCATGCTGTCCACCACTTCCCGCTGCTCATAGATACGGCCGCCGGGTACCAGCAGGCTTTCTGAACTCTGGGTGCCGCCTAAGGCCGTCTGTACGATGGTCTGGGCCGGCACATTAGAGCAAAGCCGCATGGAAGACAGCATGTTCAGACCTTCGATATAGTCTTTCACATGGTCTTTTCTTCCGGAAATAGCCATCCAGCCCACCCGAAAACCAGCGATCCGGTGAGATTTGGACAGACCGTTCAGGGTCACGCAGCAAAGATCCGGTGCCAGAGAAGCGATGGAAACATGCTTCAATCCATCCATCACCAGCCGGTCATAGACTTCATCGGCGAAAATGATGAGTTCATGTTCCCGGGCCACCTCCACGATCTGCTCTAAAAGCTCCTTCGGATAAAGGGCGCCGGTGGGGTTATTCGGATTAATGACCACGATGCCTTTGGTCTTCGCGGTTACCTTGCTCTTAATATCTTCAATATCTGGATACCATTCCGCCTGTTCGTCACAGACATAGTGCACCGCCTTTCCGCCGGACAATGTCACGCAGGCCGTCCACAGCGGATAATCCGGTGAGGGCACCAGGATCTCGTCCCCATTATCCAGAAGACCCTGCATGCACATGGAGATCATTTCGGAAACACCATTGCCGGTATAGATGTGGTTAATGTCGAGGTTCGGCAGGCCCTTCAGCTGATGATACTGCATGATGGCCTT
>CACZSO010000225.1 GCA_902783795.1 uncultured Eubacteriales bacterium | reverse complement strand
CAGATAGTAAAGACCGGCCTGGTAGGCAAACTGGGAAGGGAAGCTGTTCGGATGCTCGTCGATGCAGCGGTAGGCCATTTCCCGGCCGATCCGTTTCAAAGCCGTATCCTCCCGGTAATATTCTTCTTCGCTGTAATAAGTATCATGACTGGGACCAGCAATGTCATAGATCCGGTACCATTCGCTGTCATTGAGCCGGGTATTTACGCTGCCGATCTTAGCATTGTCACTTTCTGTATGCATATCGATAAAAGGCCGGTCCGTGTGGTAAGGATGCAGATCTTCGGAGGGATCCCGAGGATCTTCCTGGTTTAAGGCCGGTACGGCGCTTCCCGCGCTGCCCATGGAAAAATAACCGTCAAAGCAGCCGGCCCCTTCCTGCAGGGCAAAATCCTTCATATAACGCAGCAGATAGCCGCCGGACTGGGACCAGCCCATTAAAAAGATCTTGACCGGCGCGGCAGCCTGGCCGATGTAATCTCTCAGGGGATTCAGCCTGTCTTCCTTTTTCAACAGCCTGGCGGTGTCCATGAGGATATCCCAGAACAGGCCGGTCTCGGATGCCGGGTCATTCCTCAGGATACTGTCCGTTTCCCGGGCTGTACTTTCGTAGGTCAGCGGATTCTTCCAGGAGAGAGGCGCATAGCGCACCGGATCGAATTCTTTCAGTGTTTTCAGCACATTCGGCTTGCTTAACAGGCCCACGTACACATCGCCGTTCCGGATGATCTGCCGGTAAGTCAGGATCCAGGAACGGTCCAGATCAAAGCCGGGAGTGGCGTTATCGATCTCGATGACGATATTGCCGCTGAAGGCGGAGGGATCTTCCGGATATCTTAAAAGAAAACGGGACGTGTAGGGGGCATCGGCAAACCGGATAGCCTTCTTACCCTCATGGATCCGCTCATAAACATTCGCGGCCCCGTCAAAGAAATACTCTTCCTCTTTATAGCCTTTCTCTTCCAGACCGCAGAGCCGCCCGGCGGCCATAAAGATCTCATCATAAGAAGCGGCGGGGATCTTTTTCAGGGAATTAATCATGGAAACCTCCTTCAAATTAAAAACAGGCCGGCGGTCATGGGACTTCCGGTGATGCCGGCCGCCGCGGAGTAATGTCCCCCGGCAGCGATCCCATAACGAACCGGGAATAAAAACAAAAACCGGATCATTTATCCGGATTATAACATCTGTCAAAGAAAAAAGGAAGCCGTCAATGATGAAACGGTGCCGCTGACCGGCCTGATCACGGATATGCAGGCGTAAAGAAAGGGATAATACCCGGCACAGAAAGCTTCCCGCGTAATTGAAAAGCAGAAAGGAATCTGGTAATATAGAAGCAGATAAAAAGCGAAGATCTTTCTGGTTTTAAAAAGAAAAAAACAACAGGAGGTTTCTTATGAAAGAGATCAGTTTTAACCGGGGATGGAAGGTAAAAAACGGGGGCAGTGCTCTTATGGCGCTGTTTGTTCCGGGCGGACAGGCGGAAAAGGAAGTGGATCTGCCTTATGATGCCATGATCCATGAAACGCCGGCGGAGAATACACCGGGCGGCGGCCAGACCGGTTTTTATCCCGGCGGGGAATATGCCTTCACGAAGGAGTTTTTTGCGCCGGAGGAATGGCAGGAGAAACAGGTGTTTTTCCGCTTTGAAGGTATTTATCAGACGGCAGAGATTTATGTGAATGATATGTATGTGGCTTCCAGCCTGCATGGATACGGGGAGACGCTGATCGAAGTGCGTAAATGGCTGAAGACAGGCGAGACCAATACGATTCATGTGGTCGCGAAAAATCCCTCTCCGAACAGCCGGTGGTATTCCGGCAGCGGTATCTACCGGCCGGTATCCCTGATGGCCGGCGGTCCGGTATTTGTACTCCCGGACGGTCTGAAGGTCACGGCCAGAACAGCTTCGGAGGAAGAAGCCCTGGTGGAAGTGTCGGCAAAGGTGAAAAACATTGCCCGGGAAAAGAAAACCATAGAGGCAGTCATCACTGTTTCATGGGAAAAAGAGATCGTGAAGCAGGATCGGGTCCGGCTGAGCCTCTGGCCGGAGGACGAAGACATGGCAGTCTCTTTATTCTGTATCCGGGAGCCTAAGCTCTGGAGTCCGGAGGATCCGGCCCTTTACGATGTTCAGGTGCAGCTGCTTTCCGGGGATAAGGTCATAGATGAGGCAGCAGTCAGAACCGGCATCAGGACCGTGACCTTTGACGGGGACCACGGCCTCAGGATCAACGGAAAAGAAGAAAAGATGCGCGGCAGCTGCATCCATCACGACAACGGCATCCTGGGAGCGGCAACGTTTGACGCGGCCGAGGATAAACGGGCCAGAGAGCTGAAGGAGGCGGGATTTAACGCGATCCGCTCCGCCCACAATCCGGTGAGCCGGGCGATGCTCCGGGCATGCGATAAGTACGGCATCCTGGTGATGGATGAGCTTTCCGATATGTGGAACGAGGAAAAAAACACGAACGACTTCTCCCTGTATTTCGGGGATCACTGGGAGGAAGAAACGGGGAAAATGGTGGTGAAGGACTACAACCACCCCTCTGTGGTGTTGTATTCCACCGGCAATGAGATCCTGGATCTGGGCCGGGAAAACGGCGGCAGCATCAACCGGAAGATCTGCCGGAAGTTCCGGGAACTGGATCCCACCCGGTATACGACCACAGGGACCAACGGTCTGATCGCGGCCCTGCTGAGAGGCTGGCTGCCGATGATCACGGAAAGCGTCATGAAAGAAGCGCAGGAGAAGACCCCTGCCGGCGGACAGGACGATGGCGGTGTAGGCGCCATGAACCAGGCCATGGGCAGTCTGACGGACAGTGATGCCTTTGCCGTCCATCCTCTGATGACGGAGATCCTGGAAGAAGCCGCCCAGGCAGCGGATGTACCGGGACTGAACTATCTTACGGGACGTCATGTGCTGGAGAAGGAACTGCATCCGAATAAAGCCATGGTGGCTACAGAGACTTATCCGGCGGATATCGTACGGCTGTGGAGGATCGTGGAAGAGAATCCCCATGTGACCGGCGATTTCACCTGGACCGGGTATGATTATCTGGGCGAAGCCGGCTGCGGCATCTTCTATTATGACGGGAAGGCGAATTTCGGCAGTAATTTCCCGGATCGTCTGGCTTATATCGGCGATATCAATATTCTGGGGTACCGCCGTCCCATGAGCTATTTAAGAGAGATCGTGTTCGGATTAAGAAAAGAGCCTTACCTTGCGGTGGGGCGTCCGGATCATTACGGGGAGACCCCTTCCCGGACCGCCTGGCTCTATAAAGACCAGATAGAGTCATGGACCTGGCCGGGCTTCGAAGGTACGCCGGTGGAAGTGGAAGTCTTTTCAGGCTCCTGTGAGACGGAACTGCTGGTAAACGGTGTTTCCTGCGGCCGCCGGAAGACCGGAAGAGAGCAGGGCTTTATCGCTTCTTTTAATACCATCTATCAGCCGGGGAGCCTTGTGGCGGTTTCTTATGACGAAAACGGCAGGGAGACCGGCCGGATGTGCGTGGAAACAGCCGGAGAGCCGGTAAAGATGAAACTGAAGACGGAGCGGGAAGTTATTACTGCGGGCGGCGAAGATATCGCCTTTGTCACAGCCACATTGACAGACACGAAAGGGGTTCCCAACCGGTTTTCCGGGCAGAAGAAACAGATTCGTGTCCGCGTGGAAGGGCCCGGTGTGCTTCAGGCTTTTGGCAGCGCAGATCCGCAGCCGCAGCCTGAAATGAGCTATGACAGCGACACCTGGGAGACATTTGAAGGACAGGTCATGGCGGCGGTCCGATCCACAGAAGAGGCCGGTATCATCCGGGTGATCTTCTCTGCGGAAGGTGTGGAAGAAGCCTCGGCTGAGATCAGGGCGGAATAAAGATAAGGAGCCTTTCCTTTCAACAGGAAAGGCTCCTCTTTTTCAGTGGATTCCATGCATCGGCCAGAAGCCTCTCCGGTGCCGGAGGGCTTACAGCCGGGCTGCGCCGGAGTCTCTGGCGGCCTGAGCCACGGCTTTCGCGACGGCCGGTCCTACCCGTTTATCAAAGGCCGCCGGCAGGATGTATTCGGGGCTCAGTTCCTCACAAGAGACCAGGTCCGCCAGGGCAAAGGAAGCCGCCCGTTTCATTTCCTGATTGATATCTTTGGCGCGGACGTCTAAGGCGCCGCGGAAAATACCGGGGAAGACCAGCACATTATTGATCTGGTTCGGATGATCTGAACGGCCGGTACCTACTACAAAAGCGCCGGCTTCTTTGGCTTCTTCCGGCTCGATCTCCGGGACAGGATTCGCCATAGGGAAGACGATGGGCTTTTCCGCCATGGACCGGATCATGTCCTTTGTGACGATGTGGGGCGCGCTGACGCCTACGAAAACATCGGCACCGGCCATAGCATCCGCCAGTTTTCCTGAAAAGTGCTCCGGATTTGTAAGCTGTGCCATCTCTTCCTGGGCCGGGTTCATATCGATGCCCTCACAGAGGATGCCGTTTTTGTCCACCATCTTCAGGTGCCGGACACCCAGGTCTAAAAGGTGCCGGCCGATCGCTATGCCTGCAGAGCCGGAACCGTTGATCACCACATGTACATCCTGTATATCTTTTTCCACGACGCGCAGCGCATTGATGATGGCAGCGCCTACTACGATGGCCGTGCCGTGCTGATCATCATGGAAGATGGGAATATCGCAGATCTCTTTTAATTTCCGCTCAATCTCAAAGCAGCGGGGAGCGGCAATGTCCTCCAGATTAATGCCGCCGAAGCTGCCGGAGATGAGATAGATGGTCCGCACCAGTTCATCCACATCCTTGGAGCGGATGCAGAGAGGGAAAGCGTCCACATCACCGAAAGCTTTAAAAAGCGCACATTTTCCTTCCATGACGGGCATGCCCGCTTCCGGGCCGATGTCCCCCAGACCCAGCACGGCGGTGCCGTCAGTGATGACTGCCACCAGATTTGAACGGCGGGTCAGTGTAAAGGACTTATCATAATCTTTCTGGATCTCCAGACAGGGCTGGGCTACACCGGGCGTATAGGCCAGAGAAAGCTCATCTTTATTCGTCACCGGGACCCGGGAGATCACCTCTATTTTCCCGTTCCAGGCTTCATGAAGCTTTAATGATTCTTCTGCATAATTCATACTTTATTTCCTCCGGAAAGCAGGTATTTTTGTCAACAAAACAGGAACATTTTTATTATAAGCAGGGCTTAAGAAAATAGCAAGGAAGACTTTCTTTATAAGTCAGTCTGCCTTGAGTGAACTGCCAGCCTTCAAAAGCCGGAACATACGGATAGCTCCGT
>CACZSO010000224.1 GCA_902783795.1 uncultured Eubacteriales bacterium | reverse complement strand
CAGGGTGGTCTTTCCGAGTCCCGGAGGGCCGTATAAAAGCACATGGTCCAGGGCCTCATTCCGCTTTCTGGCCGCTTCAATATAAATCTGCAGTGTCTGCTTCAGTTTCTCCTGGCCGATATAATCCTTTAACAGTTTCGGTCTTAAGGAAACATCCACCGCTGCCTCATCCGGCAGCTCTTCGTTTGTAATGATCCTGCGGCTCATGTCTTTTTAAAAGCCCCCCATATATTTCAGTGCATCCCGAAGGATATCTTCCGTACTTCTGTCTTTCGTATCCACCTGTTTTAAGGCTTTTAAGGCCTCCTGGCTGCTGTATCCCAAAGCGGTGAGTGCCATGACTGCTTCTGATCTGGCGCTCATATCCCCGGGTTCCGTATCGATATCCACATCCGGCACCAGGTCGTTCAGTCCGTCCTCAAGAGAGACTTTATCCTTCAGTTCCATGATCAGCCGCTGGGCCGTTTTTGCCCCTATGCCCGGCGCCTTGCTGATGCTCTTTGCATCTCCGGCCAGGATGGCAAATCTTAAGTCAGCCGCCGAAAGAACGGATAAGATCCCCAAAGCTCCTTTCGGTCCGATGCCGGAAATGGTAATGATCTGCTTGAATAAGGCCAGGTCTTCCCGGGAAAGGAAACCGAACAGGCTCATTTCATCTTCTCTCACATTAAAATGTGTAAAGATCTGAACTTCCTCATGCATCCCCGGCAGCTTTTCTATAGCAGAAAGCGGCATCATGATCTCATACCCGATGGATCCGGTATCGATCTCCACCGTATTTTCTTCTATACGGGACAATGTGCCTCTGACAAATGAAATCATGCTGTCTTCTTCTCCTTGTAAAAAAGTCTTCCCTACTATAACACAAGACGCCTTTTTTTTCAATCAGACATTCTCAATTCCAAAGGCTTCCCCTGGAGGGGAAGCTGTCAGCGAAGCTGACTGATGAGGTGTCCCGATCCTTGTGTCTGTTATCTTCAACCCCCTCATCCTGTCCTTTCACCGCAGCACACTGCCTTCTGTTCTGCAGCGATTAAATGCCGCATATCATTGATTTCATCCTTTTTCTCTGCTATACTAAGCCTCATGAAAGTTATAGAAAAAGCCCTTGACCTTACAACCGAATATGATCTCGCTCTCCTGGGAGATCCTGATAAACTCCTGTTTTTCGATATAGAGACCACGGGCCTTTCTGCCCACAGTTCTTCTGTTTATCTGATCGGCTGCCTTTCTGTAGATAACAACAGCTTCGTTCTGCATCAGTTCATGGCAGAGTCCTTTTCTGAAGAACAACAGATCATCTTAAAATTTCTGGATCTTCTGAAGAATTATAAGACTTTAGTCCATTTTAACGGAGATACGTTTGACCTTAAATATCTGAAGACTGCTGCTCTGCAATACGGTCTTTCCTTTGATCTTACAGGCATTGACAGCATCGACCTTTACAAAAGAGTCCGAAAGCATAAAGCTCTTTTCCGTCTGGAGAATTATAAACAGAAGACCATCGAACAGTTCCTGGGCATAGACCGGGAAGATCTCTATTCCGGAGGCGAACTGATCTCTGTCTATGAATCCTATACCAAAAGCCGGGATCCGGAAGAACTAAAGCTGCTTCTGCTTCATAACCGGGAGGATCTGGAAGGTCTGATCAAGCTTCTGCCGGTCCTCTCTTATGATTGTCTCTTAAATGCTCCGGATGCTTACTGCCACTGCATCAAAGGAAAATCTTCCGAGGATGCCTCTTTTTATCTGGCAGATTTTGAAACCGGGATTCATTTTCCCTGTCCGCTGGATATATCGACCAACGAGGGCATCCGCGTTATTTTTGGATACAATGGTGTCAGGTTTGAGATCCCGCTGTTTTCCGGTACCCTGAAATACTTCTATAAGGATTACAAACAGTACTGGTATCTTCCGAAAGAAGACTTTGCTGTTCACAAAAAGCTGGCTCAGTTTGTAGATAAGGATTTCCGGATCCCGGCTGGAAAAGAGACCGCCTATACGAAAAAAGAAGGCCTTTTCGGACCGGCCATGCCTCATACTTCTCTTCCTGTTTTTTCAAAAGACTATGGTTCCAGTCCCTATGTTCTTCTGTCAGAAGATAATCTGACATCCTATCTGTCAGAAATCCTGGGATCCCTGTAAAATCTATAAGAAGGCTGCCGATCAAGCAATGATACCTCAAATATCATTTGCTTAAGCGACAGCCTTCTGCCTTCTGTTTAAGCCTCCGTATACCTATGGTATGCTGCCTCAGTCAGACTGCGGATCAGTACTCTTCCAGATCAATATCATTCCCCAGGACCATTATGTTTGGCAAATTCTTTATCCATTTCGGGAGACATCCAGCTCTGCCAGTGACCATGAAGATAATCATCATGGACACAAAACAGTTCTTCATTCTCTGCTGCCAAAGACATTTCAAAAATACACACATCGGGCACCTGGCATACAGCTCTTATCGAATGTCTTAGATTTTCGATGACAGCCATCAATGCCAGCGCATCTTCTTTAGAGGCAGAGGCTTTGACACAGAGTTTTTCTTTTCCCGAAGAAAAGAGCTCCTGATATGAAAAGTCCTCTATATTCAGATGATTATCTTCCAGCAGAGCTTTTATCTTTTTCTCAGCCTCTTCCCGGGACAGGTCGTTGGTTTTACTGTCTGTATTCCCAGTCTCCTCTATATTACTGGTCTCGATATCAAGTATGAGTTTATCCCGGACGTCATAGAACTTACACTCAAGTTCCTGAACATACTGACGGATACTTTTATTAGTATACCGCAGAAACTCTGTGATCTCTGTGTGATTCCTGAAATCCGAAGAAGTACCCCGGCCTTCTCCCTCTGAGCGCAGCGTAATAGTAAGCTTCTTCTCTTTCGGGTTATAAGAGATCATGTCGATGTGTCTTTCCTCAGCCGGCCCCGGTTCTGAGACTAACTTGACAGACGCAGGACTAAGGGCCGGGATCGCCACAGGTTCGGCATCGGGAGATACCTTGATCTTCAGCAGACTACCGTTTTCTGCTGCCTCTATCTTCTTTTTATCTTTTTCCGAATGATTATCCAAAACAAAAAGTTCTTCTCTGACCGCTCCGTGGTCATCCATCGTTTTCCGATAAGCCAGACAGGCAGTATCTCCTTTTTTCAGCCCGGCATAAGTTGAAACCGGATCATCTTCGAGGATACACTTATACAGCCGGACTTCCATGGTAATATCGTCAGATCTGCCGCAGCCAGTCAAAGCAATCAAAAGAATAAAAACTAAGAAACAGGCCTGTTTTTTTATTTCATTCATAACAGTCTCCTTTCTCATCATCCTGTTTTTCATGATTTTTCCTTAAAGCCGATTCTTCTTTACCGGATGTTAACACACTTTGCTGCCTGTATATATCAAATCATAGCATCCCCTCTCCGTCAATAGGCTGTACTCATTCGACAGCTTTTTGACTTAATCGGTAAAGCTTACGAAAGTATCTTTTCTCTGAAAAAAAGAACTGCCGTCAGCTGATCATTTCAGCTGACGGCAGTTTTTACTTCATGTTAAGATCAGATTATTCTTCTGTGTTCTCATCATCCGGCTGATTCGCTGTCCGTCTGATGTAGGCTTCGATATCGAAATCCGCCTCATCCACATTCTCTTCCTGTCTTCTGTTCCTGTCCTGACGGGGTCTTCTTTCCGGTCTGGGAAGCAGAGCTTTCATGGAAAGGGAGATCTTCCTGGTCTCAGGATCAAAAGCAGTGATCTTCGCGGTGATCTCCTGGCCTACCGTCAGGACATCCGAAGGTTTCTCCACTCTTTCTCTCTGGATCTGGGAAACATGCAGCAGGCCGTCCACACCGGGAGCGATCTCTACGAACGCACCGAAATCCGTCAGTCTTGCGACTTTACCGGTAATGATGGTGTCGACCGCATACTTGGTTTCCGCATCTGCCCAGGGATTCTCATCCGGGAATTTCCGCGAAAGGGCGATCTTCGTTCCGTCGATGCTCTTGATGAAGGTGGTGACTTTATCGCCTACCTTGAAGAGCTTCCGGGGATTCTCGGTGCGGCCCCAGGAGGTCTCGGAAATGTGAAGCAGGCCATCGGCTCCGCCCAGGTCGATGAATGCGCCGAAGTTCGTCACGTTCTTCACGGTGCCTTCGATCACATCGCCTTCCTGGATAGAAGAAAGGAGTTCATTAAGAGCCTTTTCTTTCTCAGCAACCACCAGCTGCTTTCTGTCGCCGATCACGCGGTGTCTTCTGGGATTATACTCGGTCAGGATGAAGGTGATCTCCTGTCCGGCATACTTGTTAAGGTCTCTCTCGAAAATATCGGAAACCAGGGAAGCCGGAATGAATACCTTGACATCATCCACTGTCAGGGACAGGCCGCCTTTGACAGCTTCATCCACAACTGCGGTAATGGGAGTCTTGTTTTCAAAGGCTTCCTGCAGGACCTGGCTCACTCTTTCTGTACGCACACGGCGGGTAGAAAGCTGGACCTGGCCTTCACCGTCATTGACCTTGATGATCTTTGCTTCCAGTTCATCACCGACATTTACGATCTCTGTAAGATCAGCCGAGGGATCGCAGTTGAATTCACTTTTCTGTATAATGCCATCGGATTTATAACCAATGTTAAGGACGATTTCATTGTCTTTTACAGCGATTACAGTGCCTTTAACAACCTCCCCGTTTCTGATTGTCTTAAGAGACTCATTCAATAATTGTTCAAAACTCTCTGACATGATTTTGAACCTCCTTAAATATTTTCTTCGGGGTAGATGCCCCGGCTGTAATCCCCACGCACTTTACGTCCAAAAACCAACTTTGTTTTAAATCCTCTTGTGACTGTATAAAATAAGTGTGACTACATTGTTCTTTGCAGATATGATACAGTTTCTGGGAGTTTGAAGAAGTTTTGCTGCCGATCACCAGCATCACATCTGCTTCTCTGGCAATGGCTGCAGACTCTTCCTGTCTCTCCCGTGTAGCGCTGCATACAGTATCCGCAATATATGCATTATAATTCTTTTCCTTTATTTTCGCAACTATTTTTTTGAATTTATTTAGCTGGAACGTGGTCTGGGATACCAGGCATATTTTTCTGTCTTCCGGTATCTTCCTAAGCTCCTCTTCCTCTTCGGAAACGATGACGGCATAATCTCCGTTCACCCAGCCGATGATCCCCTGAACTTCCGGGTGGTTTTCATCTCCCGTGATCACGATAAATTCACCGTCGTCACTATGCTTTTTGACGATGAGATGGATCTTCTTTACAAAAGGACATACCGCATCCACTACCTTAAGTCCCCGGTTCTGAAGACTTTCTTCCAGGGCCCGTGTCACACCGTGGGCCCTTAAGACCACGGCACTTCCTTCAGGGATAGTGTTGATATCGTCCTCCGGGTCAAAGACCACAGCGCCTTTCTCTTTAAGGTCTCCGATCACCGCTTCATTATGGACCACCGGTCCCCAGGTATAGACTTTTTCTTCTTTTTCCAGGGTCTTTAAGGTGAGATCCACCGCCCGTTCCACGCCGAAACAGAAACCAGCGGTCTTAGCCAACTTAATTTCCATCCTGCTGCCTTTCCCTGATAAGCCTTAAGACTTCTTCTGCTGTCTCTTCAATGTCGAGGCAGGAAGAATCCAGCACTACCGCATCTTCTGCCTTACGAAGAGGCGAGATCTCCCGGTTCATATCCCGTTCATCCCGGTCCAGGATCTCCTGTCTTACGGTCTCAAAATCTGCTGCTATTCCTTTCTTTTCAAGTTCAGACACCCGGCGCATGGCCCTGACGTCGGCGGAAGCCGTAAGAAAGATCTTAAGGTCTGCATCCGGCAGGATGGTAGTCCCTATATCCCTGCCGTCCATAATGACATCGTAGGCTTTTGCCAGGTCCCGCTGCAGGTCGAGAAGCTTTGCCCTTACTTCAGGATAGGCCGATGTCACAGAGGCTGCTTCTCCTACTTCCTGTGTCCTGATCCTTTCAGAAACATCTTCTCCATTCAGCAGGATATGCTGCACATCGTCCTTATGGATGATGGTCACCTGGATATCCGGAAGTTTTTCACAGCAGGCTTCCTCATCATGGATATCCACATCGTTTTCCAGAAAATAAAGGCCGATAGCCCGGTACATGGCCCCGGTGTCCACATAGATAAACCCGGCCAGCTCCGCTGCTGTCCTTGCCGCTGTTGATTTGCCTGCCCCTGCAGGCCCGTCGATCGCTACATTAAAGCTCATCTTCTTCTCCTTTTACTCTATGCTCCTGCCTGCCAATGTTCCGGTGGACCAGGCGATCTGTAAATTAAAACCTCCGGTCAATGCGTCCACATCCAGCACCTCTCCCGCAAAATACAGGCCTTTCACTTTTTTACTCTGCATGGTGGAAGGATCGATCTCCTTCACATCAATGCCGCCCTGGGTGATCACGGCTTCATTAAAGCCCCGGGTCCCGGTAATGGTAAGTTCCAGATTCTTTAACGTATAATTAAGCCTTTGACGTTCCTCTTTCCGAAGTTCATTGGCTTTTTTATCTTCCGAAAGCCCCGCCTCATTCATGATCACCGGGATCATGGCTTGAGGCATCAGGTCCGTCAGGGCATTTTTTAATGACTTATTATGATATTTCTCAAGATCTTTCAGGATCCTCTCATCCAGCTCTTTTTCTGAAAGCGCCGGTTTCATGTCAATGTAAAGCTTCAGTATCTTTCCCTCAGAAAGAGGTCTGGTGGCATAGGCTGATGCGGAAAGGATCACCGGGCCGCTGACACCGAAGTGAGTAAACAGTAATTCACCAAAGTCCTCATACAGCGGTTTTTTGGGCTTTTCCGGGTCCTTCAGTTTCATGCTGATATTCTTAAGGGTCAGTCCTGAAAGGGAAAAAGGCCAGGTTTCCTGCGTTATAAGGGGCACCAGGGATGCCCGGCAGGGTTTTACGGCCAGCCCCGCTGCTTCAGCAAAGCGGTAGCCATCGCCGGTAGAACCTGTAGAGGCATAGGAAAGCCCCCCGGTGGCAATGATACAGGCATCCGCTGCGATGGGACCTCCCGGTGTCTGGACACCCTTCAGCTCACCCTGCTCAATGATCAGGCCAGTTACCTTTGTATTCAGCCGGATGTCCACCTGACGGCTTTTCAAAGCTTCTGTCCAGGCTTTTGTCACATCGGATGCGTGATCCGTGACCGGAAAGACCCGGCTGCCCCGCTCTGTCTTCACCGGACAGCCGTAAACATTCAGAAGTGCCTTCACATCCTCTTTTGAAAAAGCAGCATACGCACTGTAAAGGAACCGGGGATTCGTCACCGTATTCTTCATATGGACGCTCATCTCCTGATCATTCGTCAGGTTGCAGCGCCCTTTGCCGGTGATATAGATCTTTTTCCCCAGCTTTTCATTTTTTTCAAGCAGGATCACTTTATGCTTTTCTGCACAGGCAAAGGCAGCGGCCATTCCGGAAGCGCCGCCGCCCACAACGATCACAGTTTTCAAACAGGTCCTCCTACAGATCAGGACTGGAAATTACCGGCAATATCATCCGGACTCTTTACATGTATATGGGTGTATAAATGTTCCATGCAGTATTCATGATTTCCGTAGCATTTGGAACAATACCTGAAATCCAGTTCCGGATGGGTAATATTCGTCCTGCCGCAGATCTCACATTTATGCCGGTAGGAAGCACTGCGGCCTTCCGTACTCTGGCGTGTATTTGAGGTCCTGAAGCCGCTTCTTGACGTACCCGGGCTTCCCATTCTTTTGAACCGCTGCGCTGCCTGGTTTCTGCGTTTAAAGGAATAGCCGCAGAATGTCAGGAACAAGAACAGGGTCAATATGGCTGCCGCCACCATGAAGATCAGGATCCATGCATATCCCGAGAACCCGTGGGAGAAAGCCTGGACGATGTTCAGAAGATACATGCCCATGGTGATGAAGATCATCCAGCGCCCCTTGATGGGGAAAATGAACATGAATAAAAACCGGGCTTCCGGGAACATCAAAGCAAACAGCACAAACAGCATGGCATACAGGTAGTAAGGGCTCAGCATAGATGCGTAGTAACAGGTCGGCACCGGGAACAGGGCATAAAACAGAAAACCGAAAATGTCCAGAAGGAGGATGCCGGAGATCATAAAGAAATTCACGCGGAATGTCCCCACCACCTGTTCTAAAGTCCTCGATATAGAGAAATAAATAAAGCAGGTGATCAGCGCCATGAAAAAGGATGAAGAATCCGGACTCACCACAAAGGTAAAGAGCCGCCACACCTGTCCTTTTAAGATCGATGGCGGGTCAAAGGCCAGATAATTCAAAACAGCCGGTGCTGTCATGCTTAAAATATATCCCAGGGCATAGGCGCCTATCAGGACGATCATGATATTAAACCGCGAAAGAAAACGCATCTTCCGCTCTAATCTGTCCATTACACTCATGTATGTCAAATCCTCTTACTCTTTTTTATCATCATCCACCAGGATGCGGGACCAGAGATAGGACCGTCCCAGGCCCATATTGACGATGATGCTGTCGCCTTCTTCGTCGATCCTGCGTTCCACTTCTTTGATCATTTCATCCTGATCTTCAAAAACGTGGATCTTCGGCGAAGCAGCTTCCCACTGTTCTTTGGAGATGGGAGTAACGCCCTTATGCACTTCCCGGCCCAGGTATGTCTTGCCGATGACCACATCGTCCGCCACGCATAAAGCATCCACGAATTCATCGAACATATGGGTGAACCGGGACACCTGGTGAGGCTCTAAGAGGGCCATGACCCTGTCTTCCGGGAAATATTCTTTTGCCATGGTCAGCACTGCCTTCACTGCCGTGGGATGATGCGCGTAGTCGTCATAGATCCCGGCCCCGTGATAACGGCCTACCAGGTCAAAACGCCGGCCGGCCCCTTCAAAATGACCGATGGCATTTTCGATAGCTTCATCTGAAACACCCAGTTCCCAGGAAGGCAGGATGCCGGTGACGCAGTTGGCTGCATTATAGTCGCCATACTGGTTCGTATGGAAAGCGTGGACGGTTCCATCCTTTTCTACTTCAAAGGATGTACCTTCCGGGCTCTTCTTTGTAATACGCCACACCACTTTCGTATAGGGTACATCCAGGGAAAGTTCAAATTCCGGATCCTGGGTAAAGATGATGACAGAAACATCCTTCATACACTCTTCTTTGCAGACTAAAGAAAGCAGGTCTATGCAGCCTTCGGAATCTCCGTTTAAGATCAGGGTCTTCAGTTTCCCGCCGTTTACCAGGAAGTCTCTGAAAGCTCCCAGCATCTCATCAAAATCATGGTAATATTCCTGATGATCCATTTCCAGATTATTGATGACAGCAATGGTAGGACTGTAAGCAAAGAAATTACGGTTGAATTCATCTGCCTCACATAGGAACACATCGGACTGCCCGAAACGGCCGCCGTTTCCCCATTTCCTGTAAGTGGAACCGCCCTCGATGGTGGGGTCGATGCCGCCGTCGATCATCATTTCAGCCGCCAGGAAGGTGGTAGTAGTCTTTCCGTGGGTACCGGAGATCGTGACGACTCTCTTATCCTTCTGCAGATAACGGCCCATAAACTGCTGCCAAGTCATTAAGATCCCGCGTCTTTCAGCTTCCTTCAGTTCCTCATTTTCCGGATCGATATCGAAGATCGCCGGGGTGCAGGCTACCACATCCACATCCTCTGTCAGGTGAGACTTGTCATGGCCTACAGAGATGGGGATGCCCAGTTTTTTAAGTTCATCCGCATAATAGGCTTCTTTGGCCGAATCACAGCCGGAAACCTTAAAGCCCTGCTGATAGGCCAGCATGGCGATGGAAGCACAGCCGCTTCCGCAGATCCCCATAAAATGCACATGTATCTTCTTTGAATTATCCATAATTCCTCCGTCCTGCGATGTATAGTTTTTTAGTCTTCGGTGATCTTAAGAAGGAGAAGCTCTATGGACAGCTGCTCATCCAGGTCACCGGTCTTAACGTCTTTTTCCAGGCTTAAAGCCAGGTCTGTCAGTTCTTTCAGTTTCTTTTCTGAAAACATATTCGCCTGGCTCATCATCTTATCGCAAATAAAAGGTTTCACCTTTAATGCATCCGCGATCTCCCGCCGTGTCTTCTGTTCTTTTAAAAGATGCTTGATAAGGAGCAGGCGCATCAGCTCCCGTCCCAGAAGATACAGGATGCGAAGCGGCTTTTCCCTCAAAGCTAACAGATCATAATACAGGTCAAACGCTTCATCTTTATGTTTAAAGGCAGCGGCCGATATCATATCGAACACCCGGCTTTCTGTCTTTACACGGCAGATAGAAGATACGTCTTCCCGGGTGATGATCCCGGTATCAGCGGCATAGGCACAAAGTTTTTCCAGCTCATTCTGAACATCGTCCATATCTTCTGAAATACAGTCCAGAAACAGGCGGTAAGCATCTGTGCGGATATTCATGCCCCGGTTTTTGATAAACCCCAGGATCCACCGCTCCAGTTCTTTTTCTTCCGGATGGTTCAGCTCTGCTGCATGGCCCATTTCCGACACCTTTTTGAAAAGGCGGTTCCGCTTATCAGCCTCTTCCTCTGTGAAGATGACGCAGGCGGTCTCGGGGAGAGTCTCGATCCACTCCACAAAGCCATCGGATGAACTTTTGAACAGGCCGGTATCCGTCATCATGATCAGCCGTTTTTCAGCAAAAAAAGGCAATGTATCCGTGAAGTTCTTAAGCCGTGAGAGATCAGGATCTTTGCCGTTTACCGACATGACATTCATCTCATCTTCTCCTGCCACCGCTGTTTTCAGCTGGTTCTTAAGAGAACGTTTCAGATAGTCTTCGTTCCCGTAAAGGAGATATACTTTTTTAAAAGATCTGTTTTTGATATCTTCCCGTATGGTCTTCATCTATCCTTACATTCTTTCCTGATTATTTGCCAGAGTGATTATACCATTAAGGGGCGTCAAGCGCAAGAAATGTTTTTATATCTGTGTTATTTTCATATGTCACAAGTTCTATGGCCCCGGACCTGCCTGTCGTATAGACCATCGTACCGCAGGCAGCCAGCCTTTTCAGTGTTTCTTCTGCCGGATGACCATAGGGGTTTCTTCTGCCGGCACTGATGGAAGCATAGACCGGACGGGCGTCTGCCAGAAACTCATCCGAAGTGGAATACTTAGATCCATGGTGAGCGGTCTTAAGCCAGGTAACAGGCCCTTTTACAGGGATCAGTTCCTCCTCTTCTGATGAAATATCTCCGGTCAAAAGGCCTGTGAACCCATCTTTTTCAAGTAAAGCCGTGAGTGAACCCTCATTTCCGGAAATATCTGCGTGTTTCCATGGCCACAGGATATGCAGATCAAAATCCTCGTTTTCCACGCTGTCTCCGGCAGAAAGAAAGATCCAGGGGATGTTTCTTTCCGAGGCGGACCCTATAATATCCTGAAACTCTTCTTCAGCGTACTTATGTCCCGGCAATATCACCTGATCAGGCAGATAACTATCAAGTAGGGCATCCACTCCGTTCGTATGGTCTGCATCTCCATGGGACAGCAGCAGCAAGTCCGTTTTACCCACGCCCTCATACTTAAGATATGGCACCAGGATATCCTTTCCTACGTCAGGTGAAGAACTGCTGCCGCAGTCGTAAACAATGGTATGCTCCCTGGTCCTTATTACTGTACAGTCTCCTTGCCCCACATCCAGGGCTGTCACTTTCAGTTCCCCTTCTTTGAGCGGCGGCGCTTTCAGGTAAAACACGCCCCACAGCCACAATACAGCCGGGATCAGGCAGATAAGGACAGCAGCCGTATGATTCTCTTTTTCTTTTTCCTCCGGCCGATGTTTCTCCCACTCTTTTTTAAGATCCAGGAGCAGTACGGGGATCAGGGCCGTTAAATAATATATCATGATCCGCTTTCCGGGAGGGCACCCGGTAATGACCTCCTGAAAAGGCAGACAGGCTATTACATCGGTCATTTTTCGGATCAGCACGAGAAAGAAATGACCGGTCCCGAAAAAGAAAGATGCTGTCACCGGCGAAAGCAGACCGGAAAAAGCCCCCAAAACCGCCGATGCTCCGATAAAAGGCAGACATAAAGCGGATATTCCGAAAGTCAGAAGCGTATAGGGAGAAAAGCCGAAATTAAAGAGAAGCTTAATGGGAAGGAGGGCAGCCTGCAGAGAAAACAGAAAAATGATACCCTGAAAGGACCGGGACTTAACATCGGCGGCTTTTCTCACCGCCTCCCGGAGGATCCCTAGACCGAAGGCCGCAGCAAGAAGATATTGAAATGTACTGAAATACAGGATCCTGGGGTATTCGGTCAGGAGCAGGATAAAAGAAAGAGAGACTGCATTAAGATAATCAAATCTACGCTTAAAGACCGGCGCCAGAGCTCTTAGTGAAAACACCAGGCAGGCCCGGAAAACAGCCTGGGAAAAGCCACTGAAAAGATAGAAAACAGCCAGCATAAGATCCGTCACGATCAAAGCCGGTTTTTTTCCTGCTTTCTTTCTCAGAATGTGGTAAATGAATCCGGCATATAAGGTAATATGGATACCAGAAAAAGAAATCAATGATATGAACCCATATTTTTTGTAAGCTTCTTTTACATCCGGATCCAGCTGATCCCTGATGTTGACAAGCAAAGTTTCAAATACTCCCCGGTCCTCTTCTGCTGCCAGTCTTTCTGTGACGTTGAACAGCAAAAGCTTCAGTTGAAAAAGTTTTTCCGGAAAGCTAAGAAGGGGCTCTTTAACCGTTTCAATATAGTTTTCTTTCATCCCGGCCAGGATGTTAAGGGAAGCATAATAGGTCCTTAGATCAAATTCGCCGGGATTCGAAGGCCTGTCAAAAAGGTATAATTCACCCTGGACACGGACGGTCTCAAATAAAACAGGCCGGCAGCTTTCTTCGGAGATCACCCGGACCAGCGATCTTTTGCCGGTCCTTACATGGTATTCCCAGCCCTCTTTTCGAGGTTTGATAAAAACCACCGTTCCCTCTATACAGGACTCTTTTCTGTTATCCTCTTCTGTCAGGCCGAAAGCAGAAGAAACAGGCTGCGCTGCCGAAAGAAAAGACAGTTCAGCCTGATGTCCGTTTAGCCAATATACCCCGAAAACCAAGACAACTGTTATGACTAACAGCGGTCTTTTCACGAAAATCTATTACTCCTTTTCTCCCTCCAGATTCTCCACCAGGTCCAGGTTTCTGGACAAGGGTGAAGAAAGATCGATGGATTCCGATATCACCACACCGGAAGACCCGTTGATCGATATCAAGACAGAGGATACATTCCTTGTTTCTGTCAAAGTATTCACCAGGGACCATACCTGGACTTCCGGTGTTACCGCGACGACTTCATTTAACAGTTCACTGTTCAGATTCACATGGCAGATGCCGTCTTTTGTAGATACGGAGATCAGCTTTGTGTTCAACGGGAAAACAGGCTGGCCCGCCGCATCATCTCCCGGGCCTTCGATCAGCCGCTGGACCAGGGCCTGCTGAAGAGACAAGGCATTCAGATAGGTGAGATGCACGGTTGAAGGCACCAGCTTATCTCCTGATTCAGAGGCAAAATAGACGGTAACGTCAGCCTCTGAATAACGGTTCAGGCCTTTGCCCATGATATCCGTAAAGTTCCGGGTACTCTGGGGACCGATGACGGTTCCGTCAGTATTTGTAAGAGGCTGTCCGTCGACCCTGATCTCAACTGTGGAGATCTCGTCCAGCTGCATATAAGTCAATACCAGGGAAGCCCTTAAAAGCAGTTCTTCTTTAGAGGGACAGTCGGGATACTGCTGATTAAAATCCAGCACCAGGTCATTATCCTTTAAGGAAAATGAGTTCATGTTCACACCCTCTGGCACTAAGGACAGATAGGTGGAGGCATCACTGATACTGGTCTTCAGGCTGGCAAAGATGGAGGAGATCATGGTAGACATTTCCATGGTCCTATCGATCTGGGCCGGTATGCGCACCAGTTCTGTGGATGTCGGATCTCCGAAATAGAGGTAAAAATCATATTCCGAAGTCTTTTTCCCGCAGGCAGAACAAAGGACCAATAAAACGCACACAAAGACCAGCGTGATTTTACGAAAACCATTCAGTCTCATCGTCCCGCCTCCTTTGCTTCCGTATACTTAAGCGGGATACGGACAGTAAATGTGGTCCCTTCTCCCAGGGCGGATTCCACTTTTATGATGCCATGATGCTGCAGAACGATGCTGCGGGTGATGGAAAGGCCTAAGCCTGTACCGCCGGAGTCTCTGGACCGGGCTTTATCCACCCGGTAAAACCGTTCAAAGATATGGGGCAAAGATTCTTCCGGAATGCCGGCCCCGTTATCGGCCACTTTCAGATAGAAATAATCACGGTCGGCATCCAGGGATACTTTGACATAGCCGCCGGGCTGATTATATTTTACTGCATTCTCGATCAGGTTAGAGAATGCCTGGTCCAGTTTCACCGGGTCTATATCTGCCGTAACTTTACGGAAAGACTCATAGATCAGCTCCACTTCCGCTGAGGAGGCGATAGGCCGGATACTTCTTAACAGATCCATGACAAACTCGTTCATGTCTGCATTCTGGATATTCAATGTATCAGAAGCCGTTCCCATACGGGTCATGGCCAGCAGATCTTCTATGATCCTGGCCTCCCGGTCTGTTTCTACGGAAATATCTTTCAGAAACTCCTGGTAAGTCTCTTCCGGGATATTTTCCTGTCCGATCAGAGAGTCTGACAATATCCGGATGGAAGTCATGGGAGTTCTTAATTCATGAGAAGCATTGGATACGAATTCTTCCTGGGCCTTATCCAGATCCTGATACTTCTGGATGATGAGTTTTAATGCGTCTGCGATAGAAGAAAGTTCGCTGTAGATACCTTCTGCTGCCGGAACGGTGTCCCGGTGACCGGCACCGAAGTCAGAGAGCTGTTCCCGGAAACGGTTCAAGGGCTGGACCAGAACGGATGAGAAGAAGAAGGCAAAGAATAAAATAATACCCAGGATGATCATCTCGATAAGCATCATCACCCGCTGAGTATCTACGAAACTGTCCTTGATCCATCCGGTGGTGGAACTTAAGACCAGGACGCCGGAAACATATTTTTCATCAGCATCCGCATATTTGACAGGAATGACATATTCCAGGAATTGTTCCTCACGGTCATAGTTCTGGTATTCTGTCTCCTCAAAAGCATTGAACACCGCCTGGCTGACACATTCTTTTCCAAGATCTACTTCAAAGGTATCCAGGACGATGCGGTAATTATCATCAATGATCAGAAAGCGGCCTCCATAGGCTTCGGAATACCAGTTCAGCACACTGATATTAGACGAAGTCAGGGAGTCCGCCACTCTT
>CACZSO010000223.1 GCA_902783795.1 uncultured Eubacteriales bacterium | reverse complement strand
GTGGCAGAGCGCCACGGAATGTCCGGTGGTCTTCCCTGAAGGCGTGGGTGTCTGCCCCTGGATGGTGCCGGGCGGCGCTGATATAGCTGTTGCTACCAGTGAACTCATGAAGAAGTATCAGGCGGCTATCTGGGCCCAGCACGGTCTCTTCGTCTCCGGCCCGGACTTCGACACCGCCTTCGGTCTGGCGCATACCATTGAAAAGAGCGCGGAGATCTACTGGAAAGTCCTGTCCACCGGAAAACCTATCCTGCAGACTATCACTGATGACGCCCTGCGGGCCATCGCAAAAGATTTTAATGTAACACTGAACGAAGAATTTCTGGACTGATTTTTATCATGAAAAGGACTCCCCTTGAGGCGGACGGGCAGGAAAATGTCCGACTTCCTGAAGGGGAGTCCTTTTATTTTAAAAAACTTACATGGGGATGAACAGACCCGCCGCGAAAGAAAGCATATTGGCCGTCAGCGCATATAGCCAGTAGATTCCTTTACCGCTTCTTTCGGGTTCCGTCTTCGAAAGCCATTTGCTGTAGATCAAGGCTTCTGCTGCAATGATCAGGATTTCCAGCAGAACACCATAACCTATGTATGCCCCTGGCCCCGAGCGGAAATAAACCAGAAACAGAGCTGTGTTCAAGAGGATCTGGGTGATGATGTTCACCAGGGCAATGATCCTGATCTGAGGCTTCTTCCTGAAGCCGAAGGCCAGACCGATCAGAAGCTCGACGACTATGGTCATTACGATCCTGACCAGAAGATAACCGCTTTCCCGGACTATGGCCAGGTCTTTCTTGACCGTGATGAGCCCTTCCCCTGTGCGAGTCCCGTCGTCTGCCGAAAGATCGGCTGAAAACCGGGAAATGAAGGCATACCGGGTCTGCGGTTCACTGGTAAGGATCCTTCCTGTCTCCGGATAATAAACACATATCTTAAAGTTCTGGGGCGGATAATAGTTCCAGTTCAGTTCCATTCCGGTATCGATCTTCCAGACCTCCTGGAGAAAATAATAGCCGTTGCTGTCCTGATAATTTACCAGAGTCATCCAGCCCTCTTTATCGATCCCGTTGCCGTAGATCCCGTACCGTTCTTCATCAAACTTCCCCTGCTCCGCTGCCCAGGCCGGGCCTGTCGATGGCGTTTCAGAAAGCAAAGTCGCATAACAGGAGCCCTCTTTAAGATATGTAAAAGCAACCTGTACTTTAGGTTTCGGCCCGGAATCTGCTAAAACACTCCAGGGCCGCAGCAGTATGAGTACTGCTGTCAACAGCAGCAACCACCTCTGTTTTTTCATGATATATCCTCCTTGAATTTCTTTCTTCAGTCCGCAGAAACTGCTTCAGATCCTCAATTTATATTTTATAAAGAACATTGCCACAAGCTGCAGCACCAGCATGACCGGCACGCCTATCACAAATTTCTTCTTTGTTTTAAGATTGATCTTATGGCGAAAGACCAGCATGCCTAAAAGCGCTCCCGCACTGCCGAAGCAGGCCGCTGTCCACAGCAAGGTCTTTTCCGAGATCCGGCTGTGTTCCCGGCTGTTCTGCTGGTATTTTTCCAGGTGGTATTTACGGCGGATCCTGCCGTTTCTCACCGCAGTCCCCTTATCTATTCCGTACAGGATAAAGACCACCAGATTCCACAGGATCAGCACTGCTCCCACCCATTGTTCCGGTTTCAGCATAGTTTCATCTCCTTTGTCACTCTTCCCCGGTCTCGATCATCCAACCCAGGTCCGCCAGTTTATCGATCGTATCCCGTACTTTTTCTATTTCCTCTTCTCCTCCGCTGCGGACAAAAACTACGTCCGTACAGGTCATCTGCGCGGGATAGGATTCCTGGATCAATGTCCATTTCACCTTCAGCACATCACCGGTTTTCAGGCCTTCGAATACTGTATTATCCTTGTAAGAGACCTGACAGGGACCTTCGCCTTCCAGATAGACCATAGGCCTGCCGGGCAATTTAAGGTAGATCGCCTCGGACCAGTTTCCTTCCGGCTCTGTATCCTTGTTATTATTTCCACAGCCGCACATTAAAACCGTCAGGATCAATACTGCCCACAGTATATATTTCATTTCTTTCTCCTTCACCGAATAACTTCGGCACAGACTTCATGCATCCACTTCTTTCTCAAACTGTTTCCTGATCCGTTCTGAAAGATACGTGTTCCTCTCCGTCACGGTCACATTGTTTATAGCATATCTCAGCGCCTGCCGCGTCCCCACCATCACCAGGATCTTTTTCGCCCGCGTAATGCCGGTATAGATCAGGTTCCGCTGCAGCATCACAAAATGATTCATCAGCACCGGCATGAC
>CACZSO010000222.1 GCA_902783795.1 uncultured Eubacteriales bacterium | reverse complement strand
TCTTATAAGTTCGTGATGGAACTGAAAGACGCTCTGGGAAGGGGCAGCAATACATTGTCCGTCCCTATAAACAAGCAAAGAGCCCTGTATGAACATACCTGGTTCTACTGCCTGTGCGGCCTGGTGCTGGTGCTCTTGGCAGGCCTGTTAGAGAGGATCATTGTCCGTCGGAAAATGCGGGTCATGGAAGTCAGACATAGGGAAGAAGCCGAACGGGAAAGGATCGGCAACGAACTGGATATGGCCACGCGGATACAGAGGAGCATGCTGCCGCACCAGTTCCCGCCCTTCCCGGACCGGACAGAATTTGATATCTACGCTTCCATGGATCCTGCCAGAGAGGTGGGCGGTGATTTCTATGACTTCTTCCTCATCGACGATGACCATCTCTGCATGGTGATGGCAGATGTGAGCGGAAAAGGCGTCCCGGCAGCTCTGTTCATGATGGCATCCAAGATCATCCTGCAGAGCTGCGCCATGCTGGGCCAGTCCGCTGGGGAGATCCTGACGAAGACGAATGAAGCCATCTGCTCCAATAACCAGGCAGAAATGTTCATTACGGTCTGGCTGGGGATCCTGGAGATCAGTACCGGTAAGGTAACGGCCGCCAACGCAGGTCATGAATATCCGGTGATCATGCAGGATGGTACCTTTACCCTGATGAAAGATAAACACGGCCTGGTCATCGGCGGTATGGAGGACGTGAGATATAAAGAATATGAGTTCATGCTGAAACCGGGCGACAAATTGTTTGTGTATACGGACGGGGTGCCGGAAGCGACGGCGGCCGGCGATGTGATGTTTGGCATCGAAAAGATGGTGGCCGCCCTGAATAAAAATCCGCAGTCGAAGCCGGAGCAGATACTGAAAAATGTCCGCACTGCGGTAGATGATTTTGTGAAGGACGCAGAGCAGTTCGATGATCTGACGATGCTCTGCATGGAGTATAAAGGAATTCAGCAGTAAGGAGGTTCCAGATGACACCAAAAGTAGTAGTATTGAGAAACCATACAGAAGAGAGTATGCAGAAGTTTTTAAGTATTCCGGGATGCCGTATGGTATTCGCAGAGGGTCTTAAGGATATCCGGCCGGAAGATATGCCGGATACGGAGATCCTGGTGGGCGGCGTCACTCCGGAACTCTGTGAGAAGATGCCGAAGCTTCGTTTCGTGCAGCTGTTCAGCGCGGGAGCCAACGGCTATGGCTGGCTTCCGGAGCATATTACACTATCGAACGCTTACGGCGCCTATGGCGACTCCATAGCGGAACATATGATCACGACTACATTGATGGCCATGAAACGGATGCCGGAATATCTGAAAATGCAGGAACGTGAAGGCTGGGAACTGCTGACAGATATTGACCGTTTTGAAGGATCAAAAGTGCTCTCGGTAGGGATGGGAGCTATCGGCACCTCTTACCTTAAGAAAGCTTATGGGCTGGGGGCTTTATGTTATGGCGTGAGACGGACCATCCATGACCAGCCGGATTTTGTCACAGAACTTGTGACCACAGAAGGCATGGATGCGCTGCTTCCCGAAATGGATGTGGTGGCGCTGAGCCTTCCCGGTACAGAAGAAGTGAAGGGTATGTTTGACGAACGCCGGCTCCGGCTGATGAAAAAGTCCGCCATCATCGTCAATGTGGGACGCGGCAATGCTATCGTGACGGAGGACCTTATCCGCGTGATGGCGGAGGGCCACTTGAAGGCCGCCTGCCTGGATGTGATGGATCCGGAACCTTTGCCGGCCGGACATCCTCTGTGGACTACACCCCGGGTGTATATTACGCCCCATATTTCCGGCGGCTACCGAGCCGGCGTAAATTATGAACGGGTAGTGAGTGCTGTGATCCAGAATATTGAACTGGTACTGGAAGGGAAACCCCCGGTACATATCGTAGACAGAAAGCTGGGATATTGACGGCTGAAAGATCAGGCTGCGCGAGAGGATGATCTATGAATCACGATTCATTGACGAAAATGATCCAGTTTCATCTGTTCCGCCACCCGGTTTACCGATGGACGGCAGATAACGAAAGTGATATGTGTGTATTGGTAACAGGGGATACGGAGTATGCCCAGGTGTTTGTGGATCTGTGCCTTCAGACGGGGCAGATGTATGACCGGAGCCTTCATATCTTCTGGTGTATCAAAGACGCGAAGATCAAAGATACTTATCTGGAACATCGTCCGGGGTTCCGTGAATTCATCTCCATCGATGGGGAAGCAGCGGCAAACGGCCATTCTTACAGCAGTCTTTCTTTCGTGCCTGCAGCGTATTACCTGGAGGAAGAAGCCATCCGGACCACCCGGTATCTTTTTGCGGCAGGGGAGGAGGATGCAGAAAATGAGGAAACAGCGGCGGTCTATCAGCAGATGTCTACGTATCCCTGCCTTGCCTCTTACGTAGCCGGCGGGGCTGTCCGGATCATGAAGGATGAGGCGGATGAAGTCTTTCCGGATGAGTCGATGGACCTGTCGGAGGAGGAACTTAAGCGGCTGGCTTTTAATGCCCATATGATCTGGGAGGGCAAGGGAAATCTGGATATCGACAGGATCCGGGAAAGGTTTGAAGAGCCTTATAATTATGATTCATCCGTTTCCCTGGCACTTTCTATTCCTTATAAACTGAGAAGTATAGGCATCTATGAGCAGGATCCTTTTGATGCGGCGGAAAAGATGTTTGACGTGGTCCGGAAAGCCCGGTCTGATCCGGACTCTGAAGAAGCTGTGATGCTGACGCGGCTGGCTTTGCTTGAACACAGAAGATGGGTGATAGAAAAAGCTTCCCAGGGAACGGTGAGGCTTACAGATAAAAACGGCAGGCCGGAGTATGCGTCCTGTGCTGACAGGAAGTCAGTAAAGAAAATGGATACTGACGGGCATCTGCTCATGCATCCCTGCATGGTGGACGGCACAGAAAAGACGCCTTTGAAGACCGGCCGATGGAAAGATCACCGGCTTTGGGATGATGCTAAAGTCAGAACAGACGAACTGGATGACCTGGACCGGATGTCTGTAGAGCTGCACAGGGCCATGAACCGGGCGGCGAAACAGGTGAAAAATGACCGGTCAGCTTTGTCTTTTGAGACCGGCAGACTGAAAGACTTGTGTTGGAATGGCAGTGAACAGCTGAAACAGAATTTCGGCCGGTATCATTTCTGCATCGAAAACATTCTTGATAAAAGTATGCCTTATGCGGCCCAGTTTGAGACTTATGAGAAGATGCTCACAGAGAGTCTTTCAGAGCTTGCACAAGAGGAAAAAGATGCAGCTGCAGAGTGGATCTTGAATATCCGGGACCTTCTTTTTCCGGTCATTGAGAGTGATCTGTACAGGGATTATAAGGACTACGATATCCAGTTTATCGAGCAGCTTCCCTATATCCTGACAGCGAAGCTTCCGGTGCATCTCTGCCTTCCCCTGGGAGAAGCGAACGATATCAGGAATAATAATGATGATCATTTCCGCAGCGTAGCTTCTGCAACGGCGCTGTACGCAGATAAGGTCACTTATCTATATGTATATGATCATAAAACAAATCTCCAGGTCCTGGAGTCTAAGCTAAAAGCGATCCACAATTACTTCTACTTACGGGGGCACGATTGCGAGATTACGCTGATCTGCTTCACAAAGGAAGGAGAAAGGGAAGATATAGTCCGGAAGATCGAGAAGATATTGTCAACAGCGGAGCAGGAAGACCGGCTTCATGCATACCGCCTGACGTCGTACCGGGATGAACAGGATCTGAGAGAAAAAGTTACAGAAGCAGTCAGAGACTGCGGTGCCGATTATTTCGACGGCACAAATCCATTGACGGCTTCAAACATGGAAAACGGCAGGATCTACAGGGAGATCGCAACGGTGGTCCCTTACTTCGAATTCGACAGTTATCACAAACGGTTCGAAAACTGTGTGAACTGCGGACATCTGAAATACGCAGAAATCTCTACATTCATCCAGGTAGAGGACATGTTTGCCCTGTTAAATGCCAGGGATAAGGAGTTCAATTATCAGGATTACGCCGACTGTTATGAAGAGCTCTGGTCCATATATTGCGGGGATGCTGTCCGTGAAACTGATTTTGCCCTCTGCGCCAGGAGCTGGTCTAAACTTTGTACCGTGCTAAGAAGCGGCGGCGGAGAAACGTTGTCGGTCAATGAGGATATCGGAACGGACAATGTTCAGGAGATCCGGGTCATCAAGGCCATGCTTCAGGCTCTTTACAGAAAAGGCTATCTCAAGTACCTGATGATTACGGATGATAAGACAGTTTCCTGTACGATCCGTGATACAAAAATAAAACGGTTATTCCTGAAGGCCGGCGATCTTCTGGAGATCTATGTGTTTTTTGAAGCCATGAAGACCGGTTATTTTGACGATATCCAGACGGGATACCGGTTCAAGTGGGAGTTCGATGATGTGACCAATGAGCTGGACTGTGTCCTGACTAAGGGGTATCGTTCTATCCTGGCAGAATGCAAATCTACCAAGAGTCCGGACGAAAACTTCTATCTCACCATAGACAGCCTGGGAGATCATTTCGGCATCGGGTATAAAAAGGTGCTGATCATGGTGACAGATGTCCAGGCAGCCAGCTATGAGCAGTACAGATCCCGGGGGAATCTGATGGACATCATTACATTGTCGACAAAAAGTGATCTCATGGATATTGGGAAAAAACTGGTGGACATTATGGAAATGTAAGGCTTTTCGTACATGGATAGTCCAGCTTTTCCGATAGAATGGATAAAAGGCCGTTTTTCACGAAAAATTCACTTGATTCTTCGGAATATCCTTTGTATAATCGCGTCAGATAAAGGATTATTTATTCGGATACAAAGAGAGGAGGAAATCATATATGAGCATGGGGAGAAAACATTTTGGTAATAACCTGTCAAAAGTAGAGGATCCCAGAAAGACCCGTGAAGAAGCTGAAAAGGCAGCAAAAGAAGAAGCAAGGAAACTGGCAGGAAGAAACCGTCCTGCAGAGGAAATGAACAGTGACCGCAAAAACTTTGTGTCTTTCTTTGGCGGATTGTTCCGTATAAAACCGAAGGGTCGGCATGACTGATCACTTGTAAAAATAGAGGTTAAGACTATGCAGCGGACAGGCTGATCTGTCCGCTGCTTCTTTTTTGCCCTAAATATATGAAAATATGCATATAAAATATTATAATTAACGGATAAATGAGCTTAAATATGATTGATAAAGCCGGAATTATCCAAAGAAACATAAAAATAACGAAAAGTACTTGCATTTTTATTCATTATAGTATATACTATCACCTATATTTTTTCTCTGACCTTCTAAAGGAGTTATATATGACAGAAGATTTCAGGATCTTTCCTGTAGGAGATAGTGCAGTAACTGTGGCTTTCGGCAATGAGATCTCGCCGGAACTGAATGGCAGGGTTCATGCGCTGAAGAATGCCATCCTTATGAGTGGATGGACAGGCATCCGGGATATGAACCCTACTTACTGCTCCTTGCTTATCAATTATGATCCATTAACTTTGACATATCAGGTTTTAACAAGAAGAATACGGCGTATCATGAGGGGACTGAAGGATGTTAAAGAAAACAGTTCCCGTATTTTTTTATTGCCCGTCTGCTACGGCGGAAAATATGGTGAGGATCTGAAGGATGTGGCAGCTTTGGCTGGCATATCGGAAGAAGAGGTGGTCCGCCGGCATACAGCCCCGGATTATCTGATCTATATGCTGGGTTTCCTGCCGGGATTTTCATATCTGGGCGGGCTGGATCCTTCGTTGAATACCCCGCGTCTTAAAGTCCCCAGAACCGTTATTCCTGCGGGTTCAGTAGGCATCGGCGGAGCCCAGACGGGGGTATATCCCCTGGATTCTCCCGGCGGATGGCGGCTTATTGGCAGGACGCCGGTGCGGCCTTATGATCCCCGGACGGAGATGATATTGTACCATGCCGGTGACTATATCCGTTTCTTCCCCATCGATGAGGCGGAATACAGACGGATCGAGAAAGAAGTAGAGGCCGGAACCTATGTCTGTCCGGAAGAAAGGAGGTACGTATGAGTTTTACTGTGATCTCAGCCGGCCCCCTGTCTTCCATTCAGGATTTAGGCCGCATGGGGTATCAGGAATCCGGGTTTTCACCTTCGGGTGCAGCAGACACGGATGCCCTGAAAGCCCTGAACCTTTTGTTAAATAATGATCCGGGCGAAGCCGCTGTCGAAATGACCCTTTTGGGCATGACCATCCGGTTTGATTCCGAGTGTGTGTTTGCGGTTACAGGCGTGGATGATTCCCCGGTCATGAACGGGGTGAAACTGCCCATGTACCAGGCAGTCCAGGCCCATGCCGGCGATGAATTATCCTTCGGTTATGCGGTGGATGGTGTCCGGACTTATTTCGGCATAGCCGGCGGTTTCGATATCCCTGTCTCCATGGGCAGCCGTTCTACCGGGATGAAGTTTTCCGTAGGCGGATATCATGGCAGGAAACTGGCAGCGGGCGATGTTATAAGCTTCCGGGAGATCATTACGGAGCTTCCCAATATGGCTTTGAGGAAGATGGATCCGCCGGTGATCAGTCAGCAGGTGACGCTGAGAGTGGTCCCGGGTCCTCAGAATGAGGCTTTTTCCGAAGAATCTTTAGCCCTGTTTTTCAGCAGGACCTATCAGGTCTCTGACAATGCCGACCGTATGGGGATCCGGCTTAACGGCCCGCGGATCAAAGCAAAAGAAGGCAGCGATATCATATCGGATGCCACGGCGAATGGTGCTATCCAGATCATCAATGAAGGACTGCCTATCATCTTGATGCAGGACAGACAGACCACCGGAGGCTATGCGAAGATCGCCTGTGTCATCAGTGCGGATCTGCCGCTGGCAGGACAGCTGAAGCCCGGCGCTGAAATACATTTTGAACCTATAACAGTACAGAAAGCGCAGTCTGTACTGAGAATGAAGGAAGTGAAATACAAAAGAACCTACAAAAAGATCAACAGGAGGAGAAGCATTGAGAAATCCATATGAACAAATGTCCCCTAAAGAAGTAAGAGCGTTGATCAGAGAGGGAAAGATCACCGGCAACACCTCTGGGATGTGTGCTGGTTTTGCCCAGGCAAACCTGGTGATCCTTCCGAAGGAGCTGGCCTATGATTTTCTGCTGTTTACCCAGCGGAACCCGGCGCCCTGTCCGGTGCTGGAGGTCAGCGATGTGGGATCACGGCTTCTGAATATCGTGGCACCCGGTGCAGACATTGCCACAGACCTGCCCAGCTACCGTCTGTATGAATATGGCGAGCTGAAAGGCGAATTTACGGATGTATCGCATCTCTGGCGGGATGATTTCGTCAGCTTCCTGATAGGCTGCAGCTTCTCTTTTGAGGCAGAGCTTCTGGAAGCAGAGATCCCGGTCCGGCAGATCGAAGAAGGGCGGAATGTTCCCATGTATATCACGAACATTCCCTGTATGCCCGCCGGTGTATTTCACGGAAATATGGTGGTTTCCATGCGGCCCATGCTGCCTCAGGATGCCATCCGGGCCTCGGTCATTACGGCAGCCATGCCCCGTGTCCATGGGAAACCGGTGCACATCGGCGATCCGGCCATGATCGGTATCAAGGATATCATGCAGCCGGATTTTGGGGAGTCTGTGACCATAAAAGAAGGAGAAGTGCCGGTGTTCTGGCCCTGCGGCGTCACGCCCCAGGCGGCGGTCATGGCAGCAAAGCCTCCTATCTGTATCACACATTCACCGGGCTGTATGCTGATCACAGATGTTAAAAATGTAGCACTGAAGAATTGAGGTGAATATTTTGAAAATGATCGATCTTAACTGTGATCTGGGGGAAAGCTTTGGCGCCTATAAGCTGGGCTGCGATGAAGAAGTCATCCCCCTTATCACATCGGCGAATATCGCCTGCGGCTTCCATGCCGGAGATCCGGTGACTATGGCAAAAACAGTGAAACTTGCCTGTGAAGCAGGCATCCAGCTGGGGGCTCATCCTGGATTTCCTGATCTTCTGGGGTTTGGCAGAAGAGATATCAAAGTCACGCCGGCAGAGGCGAAAGCTTACGTCCAATATCAGACAGGCGCCCTCCAGGCTTTTGCTTCTGAATACGGAGTCAAATTACAGCACGTAAAAGCTCACGGAAACCTCTACAATATGGCCGGACGGGACCATGCATTGGCGAAAGCCATCTGTGAAGCTATCGCATCAGTCTCCGAAGACCTGATCATCCTGGCACTGGCCGGCAGTGAAATGATATCGGCCGCCCGGGAAGTGGGGATCCGTGCCGCATCTGAAGTATTTGCGGACAGGGCTTATGAAGAAAACGGTGCGCTGGTAGCCAGAAGCAAAGAAGGTTCCATGATCACCGATGAAGAGGAAGCTGCCGCGCGGGTGCTGAGGATGGTGACAGAAGGCAAAGTCACCGCCATCACCGGCAAGGATATCGACATTAAAGCCGACTCTGTCTGTGTACATGGAGATAATCCGAAGGCTGTGGCTTTTGTGGAGAAATTAAGGAAAAGCCTGACAGACGGCGGGGCAGAGATCAAGCCTCTGATCAGTTTTATCTAAGTTAACGGTCCGGGAATATTCTTCCGGCTGTGTAATAAAAAAGAAGGAGAAAAAAGTATGAAAAACAAATCTTTCTGGACACGACTGAAGGAAGTCGGACCGGGCGCCATGGTGGCAGCGGCCTTTATCGGACCCGGTACCGTTACTTCCTGCGCTACTTCAGGCGCCAATTATGGAACCACGCTTCTGTGGGCCATGCTGCTGTCGGTAATCTCTGTTATCATTATGCAGGAAATGGCGGCTCGTTTAGGCATTGCCTCCCAGATGGGTCTGGGACAGGCGCTGAGGGAGCGGTTTGCGTCCAAGGGCGTCAGGATCCTGCTGGCTATCCTGGTGATCAGCGCCGTCTTCATCGGCAATGTAGCTTATGAGACGGGCAATATTACAGGCGGCGTTCTGGGCCTTCGTGCCGTATTCCCGGCCATCGACAAAGGCTCCTGGCCGGTGATCATCGCTATCGTTGTAGCCATCATTGCAGGTCTGCTGCTGTTCTCCGGCAATACGAAGAGCATCGAGAAAGTATTGACCGGCATGGTAGTGATCATGGGCGTCCTGTTCCTGATCTGCGGCATCGTTGTCTGGGCACGTTCTGACAACCCGGGCCAGGTAGGCAAGGACATCTTAAAGGGCCTGTTCGGTTTCAAAGCTCCCGACGGCTCCAGCTGGATGACCATCGCAGCTTTAATGGGCACAACGGTGGTTCCCTATAATATTTATCTGCACGCCTCATCAGCAGCGAAGAAGTGGAAAAATCCGGAAGTAGATATCAAGACCTCCATGCTGGACTCCATCCTGTCCATCGGATTAGGCGGCCTGATCTCTATGGCCATCATCGTCTGCGCATCTTTTGCAGGTTTTGAAGCTGCTCCGTCCAACGGCGGTGAGATGGCGAAGATGCTTTCTCCGCTGCTTGGCAACTGGGCTACGGTGCTGTTCGGCATAGGCCTGTTCGCAGCCGGCGCTACATCCACCATTACAGCACCCCTGGCAGCTGCCTTTGCTTCTTCCGGCATTTTAGGCTGGGGCGAGGAGATCAAGAGCTGGCGTTTCCGCCTTTTCTGGATCATCGTGGTCACCTGCGGCATGATCTTCACCCTGCTGTTCGGATCATCGCCTACAGAGATCATCCTGTTTGCCCAGGCAGCCAATGCGTTCCTGCTGCCTATTACCGGCATTCTCCTAATCATCTCCTGCAACTCTAAGGATCTGATGGGGAAATACAAAAACAATATACTGCAGAACATCCTGGGCATCATCGTGGTAGGCTTGTTCTTATTCATCGCCGCCAGAAACGGGACTGCTTTTGTACAGAGCTTTACAAAACTGATCGGCCGCTGATGCTGACAGCCTGCTTATGAATAAACGCGTATATTTCGCTGGATCCATTCGTGGAGGCCGGACAGATGCCGGCCTCTACCAGCGGATCATCCGATATATTCAAAAGACGGATATTGTATTGACTGAGCATGTAGGCCAGCCAGAGATCAATGTACTGGAGCAGGGGGTTTCTATGGACACTCAGATCTATGAGCAGGATACCGCCTGGCTCAAAATCTGCGATCTGCTGATAGCTGAATGTACCACCCCCTCTCTGGGCGTGGGATACGAACTGGCCTATGCAGAAAAATTGCAGAAACCCTGCTATCTGTTTTATGACAGGGCAAAGACCCAACTCTCCGCCATGCTGACAGGAGATCCGTACTTTCACATTTTCCCTTACGAAAAAGAGGACGATATTTATCCTTTATTGGAGAGAATATTGACGGAAGTGTCTGAGGAAGGGATGGACTAAAGAAGGATCTTTACGGACCAGCCAATACATGAATTTCACATTTACAGCAAAGTGCCGGGCCTCAGATGAGGCCCGGCGTTTTCGTATATTCTGGTGGTTTTTTACGGCTCATTCAGAAATGTTTTTCTTACATTGCCGCTGGCAGTCAGATGCAGCATATTGATGTATTCCGGATAAAAATCGATCAGATCGCCGGGCTGAAGATCACTGCCGCATTCTGTGACATCCAGGATCATGTAATCCGAGGATCCCCCTATGATCCGGATGCGGCTGTTAAGCGGGAGGAGTTCGGCTACATCACCCACATCGGCTTCCCCTAAAGCGATCAGAGCTCTTTTCCGGATCCCTCTGTCTTCAAACTCCGGCAGTTTTCCATAGGCATTCAGGGCGAATTCTCCCTGAGGATAACTGGGTTTTTCCTTGACTTCCACCACTTCGGCATGCACGAGGAAAGCTGTCATGTCCAGATAGTCCATATCCCGGTAATTCAGTTTCGTCTGCAGGCCGCGGCTTAAAAGGATATTGTCGCCTATGCGCAGATGATTGATGCCCTGCGGCATGGTATGGTAGTGGACCAGGGGATACGCATTGCTGGCACCGCCTGAGATGATCTCCAGCGGATGTCCGGACTGCCGGCAGATCTCGTCTGCCAGTGCGGTCAGTTCTTCCATCTTTTCCCTGGTAGGTTTGATAGCCCCATAGCAGCCCAGGTTCGTCCCGATACCAGCAAGCACAGCTCCGTCCAGCTGTCTGTCAATGAATAAGCAGTCCCGGATAAACGCTTCTTTATCCCAGTACCCTTCCCTGATATCGCCCAGGTCAGCCATCATGATCACTTTATGATGCATTCCCCGGGCAGAGCACTCCCGATCGATCCTGAGGACGGCGGCCAGTTCGCTTTGCAGGGAATAATCAAAATAACGGACGACATCCGGGATCTCCGACATCCCCGGCACCCTTAACAGCAGGAAAGGGGTGCTTATGCCTGCTTCTCTGCACCTGACGGCTTCTTCGATCCGGCTGGTTCCCAGCTGAGAGACTCCGGCCCGGCTGATGGTCCGGGCGATCTCAGGCAGACCGGAACAGCCTTTGATCACCCCGCAGACCCGGATCCCGGATTCAGCACAGCGGCGTACAGTCTCCAGGCTGTTTTGGTATATCTTTTGCAGATCGATCTGCAGTTCAGGATATAAACGTGACATGATAAACTCCCTTCCTGAAAAACAGGGCAATAAACAATATACAGGCATTCCGTATCCTGTTTATCGCCATCGATTTTAGAGCGCGGAGGCGCTTTATGCTGCAGATCATCTCAGTTCAAAACCCTATTCTTACCCGACATTATAATCGCTGGGGAGATATAGTCAACTATTTATGTGTAAATTTTCCGGACGGTCGGCCTATGGTAAACCTCCTGCTCTTTTTAACTTGATCAAGTAATGAAACGATCAGTCCTTCCGGCCGGGAGGTATCTAACTGCCACAACCGTTATTGCTGGACGTTTATTTTTACTGGTTTTCAGCATAGAGATGGGGGATAACATAGGAATCATATAGAAAAAACAAGTTTCCGGACTCCACATCCTTACCAATACTCTGCAGCTGATCATGAAAGCGCCTTTAGACACTGATTAGAAACGCACATTGAACAGTCATTATTTTTGTGTTATTATCTGAATCAGGAAAGTTTGTATATAAAAAACAGCTATTTTGACAGGTGAAATATGTCTGTAATGCAGATCAGATGAAATCAAGGAGTACCATATGAAAGAAAAGAATCTCGATCGAAGACAAAACCGTTCAAATAAGGATGGGAAAAGACAGCTAAAAGTATTATTCTCAGTGTTGCTTCTTTGTTTAATGCTGGCGGGGATCCAGGCTTGTGGCTCGAGTGCTGTTCCTGAATCAGT
Source organism: uncultured Eubacteriales bacterium (assembly GCA_902783795.1). Lineage (GTDB taxonomy): Bacteria > Bacillota > Clostridia > Lachnospirales > Lachnospiraceae > UBA1267. The sequence goes on along the minus strand of CACZSO010000222.1, from coordinate 285 downwards.
AAAAGAATCATCCGTCAATGTTTCAGATATTACGGCAGACCGGATGCCACAAGGGACAGAAGATACTGCCAGTTCTGGAACATCAGAAGCAGAAAGCACAGTGGTTAATTCACAAGAAGAATCAAGAGAAGCAGCCTCGAAATCTGAGGCGGAATCCATAGCAGCTTCCAAATCGGAAGCGGAGTCTATAGCAGCCTCCAAATCGGAAGCGGAGTCTATAGCAGCCTCCAAATCGGAAGCGGAGTCTATAGCAGCCTCTAAATCGGAAGCGGAGTCTATAGCAGC
>CACZSO010000221.1 GCA_902783795.1 uncultured Eubacteriales bacterium | reverse complement strand
GTTTTCCATAAGAATACCGTATCCAGAAAGATCGGACGCCTGGCTAAGGCAGTAGATGCAATGGCATAAACTTTTAAAAAGACCTGAGGCTCATCCCCCGGGTCTTTTTTTCAGTGACATTTCTCTTGAGGAGGTCTGGTATGGAGCATAAGATCGTTAAAGTCATGCCCGGATCGATAGGAGAAGAGCTGGAGGTGGCCGCCGGCGATATTCTGCTGAAAGTCAATGATCAGGAAATAGAAGATATCTTTGATTACCAGTCTTTGACAGAAGAAGAACTGGTGGTGCTTCTCATCCGGAAGCCGGATGGAGAAGAGTGGGAATTAGAGATCGAAAAAGATCCTTATGAAGATCTGGGGCTGGTTTTCGAAAGCGACCTTATGTCAGATTACCGAAGCTGCCGGAATAACTGTATCTTCTGCTTTGTCGACCAGATGCCTCCCGGATTAAGACCCACTTTATATTTTAAGGATGATGATTCCCGGCTTTCTTTCCTGCAGGGGAATTATATCACCTGTACAAATATGTCGGATAAAGATATCCAACGGATCATCCGGTACCGGATGGAACCCATGAATATCTCTGTCCATACAACGGATCCGGATCTAAGAGTCAAAATGCTTAAGAACCGTTTTGCGGGAAAGATCCTGGACCAGATGCAGTTGTTTTACGATGCCGGGCTTCATATGAACGCCCAGATCGTCCTGTGTAAAGATATTAACGATAAAGATGCCCTGGAAAAGACTTTGACAGATCTGTACCGGTTTTTACCTTATCTTGAGTCTGTTTCCGTAGTGCCGGTAGGACTTACTCGTTTCAGAGAGGGTTTGTATCCCCTTAAACCTATCGAAAAGGAAGATGCGGAAAATACCATCGAGATCGTAGAGGCCTTCCAGAAACAGGCTTATGAAGAATTTGACCTTCATTTCGTTCATGCCAGCGATGAGCTTTACCTTATAGCCGGACAGGATTTTCCTGAAGAAGAACGGTATGACGGCTATCTTCAGCTGGAAAATGGCGTGGGCATGGGACGGCTTCTGCTTACAGAAAGTGAAGAAGCAGTCTTTAAGATGAAAGAAATAGGCCTGCCCGAAAAGGATAGCTCCATAACCATTGCTACAGGACTGTTGGCAGAAAATATACTAAAAAAAGTTTTTACGCTGGTAACAGAAGCCTTTCCTGAGAGAAAGGATAAAGTGGACATCGTAGGGATCCGGAATGATTTTTTTGGAACATCCGTCACGGTGGCCGGGCTTGTCACCGGACAGGACCTGGTCAGCCAGTTAAAGAAACGGCCGCTTTTTGATGTAGTGGCCATACCGAATGTCATGCTTCGTTCCGGTGAAGAAGTCTTTTTAGACGATGTTTCACTTTCTGATGTAAAAGAAGCGCTGGGGCGTGAAGTCCTGGCTGTACCGACGGACGGTGAGACTCTGGTGCGGCTTATGTGCGGACAGGTCTCTGATTTACATAGTATGGATCACGGAGCCTATGAGCTTCCGGATGAATAAAAGGCCGGCAGATCATTTATCTGCCTGTTTAAGATAGAAAAGAGGTTTTTCATGAAGCCGGTAGTTGCGGTGGTCGGAAGACCGAATGTCGGAAAATCAACGCTTTTTAATGCCCTTTCCGGCAGTAATATTGCCATAGTAGAAGATACGCCCGGGGTGACCAGGGACCGGATCTATGCGGATGCGGTCTGGCTGGATCATGCCTTTACATTGATCGATACCGGCGGTATCGAACCGGATTCCGCGGATGTGATCCTGTCCCAGATGCGTGACCAGGCAGAGATCGCCATAGAGACCGCCGATGTGATCCTGTTCTTAGTGGATAACCGTCAGGGCCTTCAGGATGCAGACCAGAAAGTCGCAGACATGCTGAGAAAGAGCGGGAAGCCTGTGGTCCTGGTGGTAAATAAAGTCGATAACTTTACCACTCAGATGGCAGATATCTATGAGTTTTATTCTCTGGGCATCGGGGATCCCATTCCCATATCTTCTATTTCCAAGAAGGGTCTGGGCGATATGTTGGATGAACTGGTAAAGCATTTCCCGGAAGACAGTGATACGGAAGAAGAGGATGAACGTCCCCGGATCGCTATCGTGGGCAAACCGAATGTGGGCAAAAGCTCCCTGGTAAATAAGCTGGCAAATGAAGACCGTATGATCGTTTCTGACATCGCAGGAACTACCCGGGATGCCATCGATACGGTGATCACCCATGAGGATAAAGAGTATGTGTTCATTGATACCGCAGGCTTACGGCGTAAGTCAAGGGTCAAAGAAGACATCGAACGGTATTCTATCATCCGGGCAGTGGCAGCTGTGGAACGGGCCGATGTAGTTCTGATCATGATCGATGCCGAAGAAGGCGTTACGGAGCAGGATGCGAAGATCGCAGGGATCGTGCACGAACAGGGCAAAGGTGCTGTTATCGTCGTCAACAAATGGGATGCCATAGAAAAGAATGATAAGACTATCTACCGTTTCCAGGAAGATGTGAGAAAAACATTATCTTTCATGCCTTATGCGGAGATGATCTTTGTGTCGGCAAAGACCGGACAGCGGCTGAATAAGCTGTTTGATATCATCGATCTGGTGATCCAGAATCATTCATTGAGGATCGCTACCGGCGTATTGAATGAAGTGGTGTCCGAAGCTGTTGTGCTGCAGCAGCCCCCGTCAGATAAGGGACGCCGGCTGAAAGTGTTCTATGCGACACAGGTATCGGTGAAGCCGCCGACATTTGTTATTTTTGTAAATTCCAGGGACTTAATGCATTTTTCTTATACCAGGTATCTGGAGAACCGGATCAGGGAAGCCTTTGGCTTTAAGGGGACTCCGGTCCGCTTTATCATCCGGGAAAGAGGAGAAAAGGAGTAACCTATGCTTCGCATTGTTTTTGTACTGGCAGGATATGTTTTCGGATTATTCCAGACCGGTTATTTTCTGGGGAAGATCGTCCATCGGGACTTAAGAAAAGAAGGGTCCGGTAATACGGGGGCCACGAATGCCTTACGTGTCATGGGGCTTAAATCAGGGCTGATCGTCTTTTTCTTTGATGCGCTGAAAGCTTTCATCCCTGTCTTCGCGGTGAGGATGATCTTTAAGGATAGTCCTTATCAGTACATATATGCTCTTTATACCGCGGCCGGAGTGGTCCTGGGTAATAATTTCCCCTTTTATCTGGGGTTTAAGGGCGGTAAAGGCGTAGCTGCGACCGCCGGCTGGGGTCTGGCCATCCATTGGCCTTTTGCCCTGATCTGTATCGCTTTCTTCTTTGCCGTAGCTTTTATCACACGGTATGTATCTGTGGCATCTATCAGCGTTTCTGTTATGATCGTGGTGCTGTTCATAGTTTTCATGCTGCTGGGATACATCCCCATCGAAGGAACTGCCTTCCGGATCGAAGCCGTGATCATCGTCGTACTTCTGGAAGTGCTGATGGTGTGGCGGCACAAAGATAATATCGCCCGGCTGATAAAAGGAACAGAGAACCGTTTCGGAAAGAAAAAATAATAAACATTTTTAATTATGGCATGAGAGCGGTTTATCATGCCATAATTTGCTTTTTATATCCCTTGACATTCTGATGGTTAAAGGATATAACTTTGGCTGTATGAAACAGGTTTTATCCTGGAAACGTACAGGGGGTGGATACGGATGATCGTTTTCAGACGATATAGCAAAGATGATCATGAGGCTGTCTGTGATTTCCTGATAGCTTTGAATCAGATAGATAAGACCCATATCAACTGGAACTGGGCCAGATTTGAATGGATGATGGAGCATCGTGAATTTGACAAAGATTCCATGAATGCCATAGGCCTCTGGACAGAGAAGGATGCCGTGGTCGGAGCTGCTATTTACGACATGTATTTCGGCGAAGCTTTTGCCGGTGTCCTTCCGGGATATGAAGACTTATATCCTGAAGTTCTCGCCTACGCTTACGAAGCTTTGAAAGATGACAGCGGCTTAGGCATTTCTGTCTGTGATGATAATGAAGCTAAGAAAGAGATCCTTAAAAAAGCCGGGTTTGCAGAGGCTGATGAGACTGAGACCATCATGACGCTGGATCTTAACGAAGATCTTCCGGTGGTGCTTCCTAAAGGCTTCCGGATAAATGAGCTGGATCCTGCTGAAGAACCCATGGAATTCCAATGGCTTTTATGGCAGGGATTTGACCACGGTGACGATAAGAACATATTCTTAAAAGAGGAACAGGTCATCCCTCAGATCCGACCTCATTTCAGAAAAGATCTGAGTCTGACAGCCGTAGATGAAACCGGAAAGAAAACGGCTTATGTCTGTGTCTGGTATCACGAGAATACAAATTACGCTTATGTCGAGCCAGTCTGCACGGTACCTGGATTCAGAGGCAGAGGTCTTTCCAGGGCTTTGCTTTTCGAAGCATTGAACAGGGCCAGGGAAATGGGCGCGTCAAAGGCTTATGTGATCTCAGACGAAATATTTTATGAAAAACTGGGCTTTAAAAAGACAGCTCATTTTACTTTTTACTGGAAAGAATAAAAAGGAGAAGTATTATGCTTAACATTGAACACCTGACAAAGACTTACGGTGGCAGGAAAGCCGTGGATGATCTTTCACTTCACATCAGACCCGGGGAAGTTTTCGGCTTCATCGGCCATAATGGCGCCGGAAAGAGCACAACACTGAAAAGCGTAGCCGGTATTCTTCAGTTTGATGAGGGAAAGATCACCATCAATGGGCATGACCTTGCATCAGACCCTTTAAGCTGCAAGAAAGATCTGGCTTATATTCCGGATAATCCGGATATGTATGATTTTATGAGCGGCATTAAGTATCTGAACTTTATCGCCGATGTGTTTGCCATTCCCGCGGATGTGCGTCAGGAACGGATCCGTAAGTACGCGGATATCTTTGAATTGACAGACGACCTGGGTCAGGCTATTTCGGCCTATTCCCACGGCATGAAGCAGAAGCTGGCCCTTATATCCGCCTGGATCCACGATCCGAAACTCATCGTCATGGACGAGCCTTTTGTGGGCCTGGATCCAAAAGCCTCCCATCTCCTGAAAGAGATGATGAGAGAACACTGCGATGCCGGCGGCGCCATTTTCTTCTCCACCCATGTGCTGGACGTTGCTGAAAAACTGTGCGATAAGATCGCTATCATCAAACAGGGGCGTCTCATTAAAGTGGGCACTATGGAAGAAGTCAAGGGGGATGACAGTCTGGAAGAAGTCTTCCTGGAACTGGAGGAAGAGTAATGCTGAAGACCTTGATTAAAAAACAGTTTACAGAAGCGTTCAGAAGCTATTTCTTTGATGCTAAAAAGAACCAGATGAGATCTAAGGGGTCTGTGATCGCCTTCTTTGCCTTCTTCATCATTCTGATGGTGGGCATGCTGGGCGGCCTGTTTACCGCCCTGGCGCTGACGCTATGTCCCAGCCTGGCAGAGGCGGATATGGGTTGGCTTTATTTTCTCATTTTAGGCGGCCTGGCCATTCTGTTCGGAGCTTTCGGCAGCGTGTTCAATACTTTTTCAGGCCTTTACCTTTCAAAAGATAATGACCTTTTATTATCCCTGCCGATCCCTGTAAAGACCATCATTACAGCCCGTCTGGCCAATGTATATCTGATGGGCACCATGTATTCAGCCATCGTGCTGATCCCTACCCTGGTGGTCTACTGGATCACAGCCGGTTTAACGGTTCCCCGGGTGATCTGCGGTATATTGTTCTTTTTGATCGCAACCATGATCGTCCTGATCCTTTCCTGTTTGCTGGGCTGGGTAGTGGCCAGGATCAGCCTGAAGCTTAAAAACAAGGGCTTCATCACCGTGTTGCTGGCGCTGGTATTCATCGGCCTTTATTACTTTTTCTATTTTAAGGCATCCGGATTGATCCGGGACCTGATAGCCAATGCTGTGGTTTATGGTGAAAAAGTGAAAGGCGCTGCCAATATCCTGTACTTCTACGGAAGAATAGGAGAAGGAAGCTTTGGCGCGGCATTGGGATTCTTAGCCGTAACGGCCCTGATATTATTCCTGGTATGTCTGGTGATCTCCAGAAGTTTCTTTAAGATCGCTGCTTCCAGCGGAGTTACAGCCAAGGTGCGGTATGTGGAAAGAAAAGCAAAGTCAAAAACAGCTTTTCAGGCTTTGCTTGGAAAAGAATTTAAAAAGTTTGTATCCAGTCCAAACTATATGCTTAACTGTGGTCTGGGTATCCTGCTTTTCCCGGCAGCAGCTGTGGGGCTGATCCTGAAAGGCAGTGAGATATCAGGCGTTTTCGATATGCTCCTGCCGAATTTTCCTGGGATCGCTGCGGTCCTTGTCTGTGTTGTCCTATGTGCCTTAACTTCTATGATAGATATGGCAGCACCTTCTGTCTCCCTGGAAGGAAAAAATCTGTGGATCCCTCAGTCTCTTCCGGTGGAAGGGAAGACGGTGCTGAAGGCAAAGGGAAGTGTCCAGCTGATACTGACGGCTGTCCCTATGCTGTTAGCTGCTGTTTGTGCCGCTGCCGTTCTGAAGAATACATTTATCGTAAGGATACTTATGGTCCTTATGCCTCTTTCCTATACAGTATTTGCTGCTGCTTTCAATACGTTTTTAAGCGTTAAGATGGCGAATTTCAGCTGGACTAATGAGATCTTTCCCATCAAGCAGAGCGGTGCGGTGACTATCGCCATATTCGCGAACTGGGGCTTCACCCTGGTGATCGGCGGCTTATATTTCCTGGTGGGTATCAAACTGGGAGCACCTTTATACCTTGCTTTATGGACGGTCCTTATTTCTGCTGCAGATGTCTTTCTGATCCATTGGCTTGGGACCAAAGGCGGTACATTATTCAATAATCTGTGATCATTAAAAAGAAAACAGCGCCCGGTAAAATGCCGGACGCTGTTTTTGTTATCGCCACAAAAGCTAAGATCAGAATCCCAGAAGTTTGAACAGGCCGATCTCATTTTCATTCAGGGTGTTAGTAAGAAGCGTCAGTTCTTCTTCGCTTAACTCCCATTCGAAGGTCTTGCAGTTCTCCAGAGCTTCTTTGGCATTTGCCATGCCGCAAAGGGCAGTGCCTACGAAATCCATCTGGGTCGAATAGTTGATGGCTACCTGTGCCACGGGGACATTATGCTTCGCAGCAATATCGTCCATAATGTTAAGCAGCTTCAGGAATTTGTCGAAGTTTTCCTGCTGATACAGTTTCTGATAGAAACCGGCACGGATATCGCCCTTCTGGAATTCGGGTTTCTCGCGGATAGCGCCGGTAAGCAGGCCGGAACCTAAGGAACCATAGGTCATGCTGTCGATGCCTTTGGATTTCGCCCATTTCATCAGGGCTTCTTCGTTCCTGTTGACCATAGAATAAGGCGGCTGGATGACATCGATATCAGCCCATTCCATAGCAGCTTCGATCTGTTCCTGGCTATGGTTGGAAAGGCCGATATAGCGGATCAGGCCGCGTTTTTTCAACACGTTCAGAGCAGAGAAGGTTTCAGCAATGTCTGTGCCGGGATCCGGATAATGCAGGAAGTAGAAGTCGATGTAATCTGTCTTTAACAGAGCCAGAGAGGTGGCAACTTCTTCCATGATATTCTTAAAGGATCCGCCGCCGCCCGTACGTGCCGCAGGTCTGGCAGCGCTGGCAACCAAAGAGAATTTGGTAGAGATAAGGATCTTCTCACGATCAAAGTCACGGATCGCATCGCCTACCAGCATCTCTGAATAGCCACGGCCATAGACCGGAGCGGTATCGATGAGGTTGACACCGTTCTGAAGTGCGCACTGAATGGCTTCGATACTGTCATCACGGGCAGCCAGGATACCTTTGGTGGTTACTTTGCCGTTCTCATCTTTGACATAGCCGTAACGTTCCAGTTCGCCCATGCCCCAGGTGCCTACAGCCAGAGCAGAAACATCTACATTGGCATTAGTAAAATGTTTGTATCTCATAGAGCCTCCTTATATGATTTGTTTTTATTTATTATATGCAATAAAAAGCGGTAAGTAAAGCGCATAATATGTGATAATCCTTGTCCTTTTCATAGACCGGGGCTGTCATCAAAGGCCATATGTACATTATGCCAGCGAAGATCATAGGTTACATCATCCAGAAACCAGGAGGGAGGCGTAAAAACATTGGCCTCCTCTTCGGAAGGAAATTCGACCTCGGCCAGGATCTTTCCTTCGTTTTCTCCGTGAAAAACATCAAGTTCGATCATATAAGGATCCAGAGGGATCCGGTACCGGGTCTTTTCAATGATCTTTCCCTCATGTTTGGACAGAAGATCAAGGTAAACTTCTTCTTTAAGCGGCAGATTAAGTTCTTCCCTGGATAAAAGGCCTTCGCCCTTCACTGTCAGTTCATAACTGTTTCCGGCCTTTCTTATGCGGATCACCGGGTCACGGCAGATATAAGCCTGGGACAAATCAGTATGCGGATATTGGTCCAGATCATCCGGCAGGGAACGGAGGGTAAATTTCCTTTCTATCTCCAAAACACACCTCCCATAAATACATTTTTCAGATGATCTTATTTTAGAATAAGTGGTGAAAAAAGTCAAACTCTCTGTCTGTGATATTGAAAAAACAGCGCCAAAATGCTATGATGGACAAAAGTATCATTCAATGAAGAAAAATAAGGAGGAGACACCATATGACGGATCAGAAAACCATAGCCAAACTCATGGTCCTGTATTTGCTGAAAGCCGTGAATTTCCCATTATCTGATAAGCAGCTCCTTGATTTCTTCGGAAGCAAAGATTATATGGATGATGCCTTTTTTCAGGAAACGGTATCAGCCCTCCTGGATGCAAACCTGGTCTTAAGGGATGAGGTGAGAGATACCATGAGGTATGAGCTCACAAGAGAAGGAGAAGATGCCCTTTATTATTTCGGCAAAGATATCCCCATTGAGATCGTGGACGATATGGATGCTTTCCTTAAGGAAAACCGCTATCAGATGCGGAATGAGACAGGTATTACCGCTGATTATACCAAAACCGAAAATTATGATTTCCGCTGCCATATGGTGGTCAGGGAAGGGAAGGAGATCATCTTTGAAATGAACCTGACAGTACCGTCAGAAGAACAGGCGATCCTTCTGTGCCGGCATTTTGAAGAGAATGCCCAGGCTGTCTATTCAGGGATCATGAAACAATTAATGTAAAAGTGCTTGCATTATCAGGCCTTTTATGATAGAATACTAAAGTTGCTATGAATTGATGGTCGGAAACCATCAGAAAGAGGTGTAAATTATGAAACAGGGAATCCATCCGAAGTATTACCAGGCAAAGGTCACCTGCAACTGCGGGAATACCTTTACAACAGGATCCACCAGACCCGAGATCCATGTAGAAACATGTTCTAAATGTCATCCTTTCTACACCGGACAGCAGAGAGTCGCATCTGCCAAAGGCCGTATCGAGCGCTTTAATAAGAAGTACGGTAATCTTTCGGAGAATAAGTAGGATCATTGAAAAAGACCACAGCAGACGGGGAGAGCATTCGCCGTCTGCTGTGATTTTTTTATGGAAAAAGTAACAGTCCTTTCAAGTAAGAGAGTAAGATCATGGAACAGAAGAGAAAACAGGTATACAGCGGTATCGGCGGCCAGGCCATCATGGAAGGCATCATGATGAGGAACAAAGACCGGTACGCTGCAGCAGTCAGGAAACCTGACGGAGAAATAGAAGTGACAGAAGATAAATGGGAAGCTTTTTCAGACAGGCATCCCTTTGCCGGCTGGGTTTTTATCCGCGGCGTATTTGCCCTGGTGGATTCCCTTCGCTTAGGCATCAAGACCCTTATGTGGTCCGCTTCTTTTGAGACAGAAGAGGGACCGGACACTTCTGATGGAAAAAAAGAAAAGAAGAAAGAAGAAAAACCACTTTCGGATTCTTATGCCTTTGTAACGGTATTCATTTCTTTGATCATTGCCATAGGTCTGTTTTCTGTACTCCCGGCCTTTATAGCGGGTCTGGCCGCCAAGGTGCTTCCCGGCAGGTTTTTATCGGCGCTTCTGGAAGGAATCATCCGGGTGGGCATATTCATCGGTTATGTAGTCCTGATCTCCTGTATGAAGGATATTAAACGGGTGTACATGTACCATGGTTCGGAACATAAATGCATCAACTGTGTGGAACATGGCCTGCCTTTGACTGTGGACAATGTCATGGCCTCTTCTAAAGAGCATAAGCGCTGCGGCACCAGCTTCCTGCTTACGGTCATGCTTATCTCTGTAGTGATCTTCATGTTCATCCACGTGGACACCATCTGGCTCAGGATCGTAAGCCGGATCCTTCTGATCCCGGTGATCGCAGGCATTTCCTATGAAGTGCTTCGTTTTACCGGTAATCATGATAATACCTTCACCTACATCCTGTCACGTCCCGGCATGTGGCTTCAGGGGCTTACTACCCGGGAGCCGGAAAGAGACATGTGTGAAGTGGCCATCCAGGCGGTGGAGAGAGTTTTTGACTGGCAGCAGTTTTTAAAGGATAATTTCAGCCATGACGTATCGGGAACTGAAGACTGAGGGAGAGACTTATTCTTATGATGCTGGCCTGCTTTTACAGGAGATGATGGGCTGGTCCATGACAGACTACCTTATGCACGGAGATGAGGAAGTGTCTCTATCCTTCTCTGAAGCCTATCATAAAGCCCTGATCAGACTTAAACATCATGTGCCTTTGCAGTATATCACCGGAAAAGCCCCTTTTTACGGCCGCTACTTCCAGGTAGGGCCTGGTGTCCTGATCCCACGTTTCGACACGGAAATTCTGGTAAATACGGTGTTAGAAAAGGAATCTGACAGAACCGTATCTGTGCTGGACCTGTGCACAGGAAGCGGGTGCATCGCCTTAACATTGGCATTAGAAGGAGTGAAAGGTAAGATCCTCGGAACAGATATCAGTGAGGATGCCCTGGCATACGCAGAGAAGAACAAAGAAAACCTGAATGTATCTAATGTAACATTCAGAAAAAGCGATATGTTTGGAAAAGTTCCGGAATGTTTTGATGTGCTGGTATCAAATCCACCTTATATCCGGCCTGCAGAAAGAGACGGACTGGATCCGGAAGTCAGGGATCATGAGCCGGAACTGGCTCTTTACGGAGGAGATGACGGACTTAAGTTTTACCGGATCATTGCCAGTGAAGGAAAAAAGCATTTAAGATCTCAAGGCAGGATGTATCTGGAAATCGGGTTCGATGAAGGAGAAGAAGTAAAAGAGATCCTTCTTGAAAATGGATACAAAAATATCTGCATGATCCGGGATCTGGCCGGAAAAGAAAGAGTGGTCATATGTTCGACAGACTAGAAAGCATCGTCCATCGTTTTGAAGAAGTGACAGAAGAACTGAATGATCCTGAAGTCACGCAGAACGTGGAGCGGTATAGGGCTTTAAGCCGGGAATTTACGGAACTTAAAGCACTGACCGATGTATATAAAGAATATCGGGAGCATCGTAAGACCATTGAAGATGCCACTTCCATGCTGGAAGATGAAAATGATGAAGAGATGCGCCAGATGCTTAAAGACGAGATCTGGCAGGCAAAAGAAGAGCTTCCGGATATAGAGGAAAAGCTGAAGCTTATGCTGCTTCCCAAGGATCCGAATGATGAACGGAACGTAGTATTGGAGATCCGGTCCGGCGCCGGCGGCGAAGAGGCCTCTCTTTTTGCGTCAGACCTGTACCGGATGTATTATCATTATGCGGAAATGAGAGGCTGGAAGACAGAGACGCTGGAGTATAATGAGACCGGCGCCGGCGGTGCATCGAAGATCACCTGTCTCATAAGCGGCAGCGGAGCCTATTCCCGGATGAAATATGAATCAGGTGTTCACCGGGTCCAGCGGGTGCCTAAAACCGAATCCCAGGGCCGGATCCATACGTCCACAGCTACGGTGGCTATAATGCCGGAAGCGGAAGATGTGGACGTTAAGATCGATATGAACGATGTGAAGTTTGATGTTTTCCGGTCTTCCGGCAACGGCGGCCAGAGCGTGAATACCACAGACTCCGCCGTCAGACTGACCCACCTTCCCACAGGCATCGTGATCTCCTGCCAGGACGAAAAGAGCCAGCTGAAGAATAAAGACAAGGCATTAAAAGTCCTGCGCTCCAGGCTTTATGACCTGGAACTTAAAAGAAAGCAGGAAGAACAGAGCAGCAAACGGCGGGAACAGATAGGCACCGGTGACCGGTCGGAAAAGATCCGTACTTATAATTTCCCTCAGGGAAGGGTGACGGACCACCGGATAGGCGTGAGCCTGTATAAGATCGGTGAGATCATGAACGGAGACCTGGATGACTTGATAGAGCCTCTGATCGCCGATGATCAGGCCAGACGCTTAAGCCAGGCAGAAAATGATGATTAAAAAAGATCCGACCATCAGGCCGGATCCGGTGGTGATATAATTCAAAATCACCGTAATACCAGATCCATTTGGCCATGATCATTCCTCACTGAATTATTTTAGCATCCATACC
>CACZSO010000220.1 GCA_902783795.1 uncultured Eubacteriales bacterium | reverse complement strand
ATCTGATCTTCATATGGTTTCATGCTTTTGTATCCTGTCTTTTCCGCTTTTCCGACGAAAACGCATTCTGCATCAACAGTTTTAATACACGCAGGGCGCTACGTCTGACATCTTCCAGAGGAAGATATGCTTCTTGAACTATCCCGTGATAAACGACCTCTGTAAAACCGTCTTCCGTTGTTCTGACAGCAGCGATTCCTTCATCTACATAAGATTGCGCTCGTTTTGAGAGTTTCTTTCCTTTGGAAAGGCGCGTGGTTACCGTATCCTCTCCGCCCTTCATTGGACGGAATCGACCCCAAATTTCAAAAGTTTTGTGAAACATTCCGTAGTACATGGAAATCTCTGCTGCGCGGACAGCTCCGTCCGGTTCAAAAACAGGCTTCTCTCCGAGAACCTCTGCCTCAAGAGCCTCCGCCGGATAGCCGCTCATAATCAAATCATTTCCCGCCATCAGATCCGCTGCTTTTTCGCTCAGCGTGTCCCAGTCACTCATCACGAGGCCCCGGAATCCCCATTCCTCTCGCAATACTCCTGTCAGCAGATCCCTTCTGGAAGAGGTATAGCTTCCATTGAGCTTGTTATAGGAGGTCATTACCGTCATAGGGCAGGCCTTCCTCACACATAGCTCGAACCCGCGTAAATAGATCTCTCGCAATGCCCGCTCTGAAATTGTCGCGTTCTCCCGGTAGCGGTCTTCTTCCTGGTTGTTGGCGGCAAAATGCTTGATCGACACGCCGCAACCGGGATGGTTTTCCTGCAGTCCACGGGTAAAACCTGCGGCTGTCAGCCCGCTCAGAAGCGGATCCTCGGAATAGTATTCAAAATTCCTTCCGCACAGAGGATCGCGATGAATGTTCATACCGGGTCCAAGAAGTACACTGACCTTTGCGCGTTCCATTTCAAGCCCAAAACAGTCGCCGATGCGGGATGACATTGCCTGATCCCAGTTCTGAGCCAGAACCATTCCGGACGGATAGGTAGCGGAGCTTGTCCCCATCAAATGCAGACCTGCCGGGCCGTCTGCCAGCGCCGCAGCAGGAATGCCCAGGCTTGACATGAACTGTGCCGTAGTTTTCCCGGATGCGGCTTTGGCATATTCCGCGCGAACCTTTTTCCTTCCAAGCCACGAAGGAACGGTATGTTTTCTTCCACAGGAATCACCTGTGACAATCGTCAAAAGTGTTTTGGTGTCAAGGGAAGCGACAAAATCTTCCAGTCGTACCCTTCCTGCTCTTACATCCGGGAAGGCTGATTTCGGATCCGAATGTGAAAAATCAAAAGTTTCTGCGGGAAGAACGCCGTTGATGGTCTTACAATTTGCTGCGGGCAAAGGGATAATCGGAGCCTCACAGTATCCGACAGGCCTGAGCTGGGCTGGCCTTTTTGTCTCTAAGGGATGATCCGGAGCAAGCTGATTGCGAACCTGCCTGATGATAACGGTCTGGTCCAGTCTTAGCCATGCTTCGATGCGGGTGCATCTGCTGTTTGATCCGATACGAACCGCGTAATCACCCTCTTCCATCACAAAGGCCGCTTTGCGCTCATCATAGCTGGCCAGATATTCGGTTGGAAAGCAGATGGTAACGGTTTCCTTCTCTCCCGGCTGAAGAAGGCATGTTTTCGCGTAGCCACGCAGATCCTGCCATGGCTTGATGATCTCCCCTTCCGGGGAAGAGGAATAGACCTGTACTACCTCACGACCGGATGCGCATCCGGTGTTTGCCACATCTACCGTTATTTGGACGGTACTCCAGTCAGCCTCGACCTTTATATTCCTGTATTCAAAACTGGTATAACTCAGCCCGTAACCGAAAGGATACTGCACATCCAGAGCAAAACTGTCAAACCAGCGGTAGCCCACAAAGATATCCTCTGTGTAGTCTTCCTGAAAAACGTCCCCATCGTTTGCTGAAAAAGTGGCGGAAGCGGGATAATCTTCATAGCGCTTCGCCCATGTGTCAGTAAGCCTGCCGGAAGGCGATACGGCACCGGAAAGGATCTCAGCAAGAGCGTTTCCAGCCTCCATTCCGGCAAGTCCCATCAGCACTATGGCGGAGACTCCCGGTAAAGACTCGAGTACACTTGCATCCATAACACAGGTGTTCAGCACAACGATCGTATGCTGAAACGCATCTGCAATCGTCCTTAGATTCTGTTCTTCCCGTGCAGAAAGATAATAATCTCCCGGAACAGCCCTGCGGTCCTTCATCTCTCCAGCCTGCCTGCTGATCACGTAGATTGCCGTGTCCACCTGCCCGGAAAGGTCTTCCCGTTCAATGATCGGTTCTTCTACCATCAGGGTCATGCCGCCCCAATGGGACTCGATGAAATTAAGCCTCTTTCCTTTGGGCGGATGCTTTTTGGCCTCGTCGTAGCGTGCGAGCCATGCTTCACTTGTGACCGTAAAACCGGCTTTTTTCAGACCTTCATAAACACTGATCCGATAGGGACTGAAAGCATAGCCGCTTCCTGTGCCGCAAAACACGGTATTCTTTGCCCCTGCGCCGAACAGGGCAATGCTCTTTGTTTTGAGAGGAAGCGTCCCATCATTTTTCAGCAAAACCATTCCGCCCAACGCGGCTTCTTTCGAGGCAACAGCAGTCTGCGGAAACGGCAGATCGCCAGACTGCTTCCCAGATATCATGCTGTACAATTCATGAATCATGTTCTTTTCT
>CACZSO010000219.1 GCA_902783795.1 uncultured Eubacteriales bacterium | reverse complement strand
CATCGGTGGAAGCGGCTTTGATGGTATAATCATACATGGTATCGGCGTTTTCGAAACCGAAGGAGCTGACATCCATCGTATAATCGGAGTTGACATATTTACCGATGTAGTCTGCCTCTGCCAGGAACATGTCGATCTTCTCGTCATCCGCCACATTTTCCTGATTCAGAAGGGCCTCGTCCAGTTTCTGCTGGTATACTCCATTGTCGCTGGGGTTGATGATCCAGTTGACGGTCACTCCCTCAGGAACGGTGTAATACTTCTCGAAGAATCCCTTGAACTCTTCATTCCAGGCATAGATGTTAAATACCTTGCCCTGTTCTTTCTGCTCAACCTGTTCTGTCTTCCCTTCCGCCTGGCCTCCGCCGCTGCTGCCGGAACCGCATGCCGCAAGGCTGAAGAGCATAACTGTTGACATCAGAACTGCTAACAATTTTTTCATGGTTTGTTTCTCCTCTCTTTGATTTTATGTTTTCAATTGGTTTTCCTTTATTATTGAATGCCTTGGCATATCAATCGATGTCTGCCACCGTGCCTCCTTCCAGCAGCGTCCCCTCGACAGTGATCTGCTGGGGAAGCCAGGTGTCCGGATGCTCGATCTCTTCGATCAGCAGGCGGGCCGCTTCCGCTCCCATACGTTCAGCGTTCTGGCGATAGGTGGTCAGTCTGGGTCTCAGCACCTCCGAAAGATGGATGCCGTCGTATCCCACAGTACTTATCTGGGAAGGGACCTGAATGCCCTGTCGTTCCAACTCGTTCATTCCTCCGATATAGGAGAAATCATCCGGGTAGAAGATACAGGTGGGCTGTTCCGGCAATTCCAGCAATGCTCTGGTCTCCAGTCCGCTGGACCGGGGATC
Organism: uncultured Eubacteriales bacterium; assembly: GCA_902783795.1. Classification (GTDB taxonomy): domain Bacteria; phylum Bacillota; class Clostridia; order Lachnospirales; family Lachnospiraceae; genus UBA1267. The sequence goes on along the minus strand of CACZSO010000219.1, from coordinate 5,535 downwards.
ATGATAGACAGCTTCCCGTATATATTCCGGGGGAATCCGGATACCCAGTTCCATACAGCTTTTTTTAAAACTGGCCAGGCGCTTCTGGGTAACAGAGGTCATCTCCCCGTGGATAAATGCAATACGGCGGTGGCCTTTACCGTAGACGTATCGGACCAGTGTGTCCATTCCCCGGATGTTGTCCGACAGGATAGCGGTGCGGCTGTCAAAAGTGTAATCCAGGGTGACTGTGGGAATCTTGCTTTCTCCCAGGCGGATGATGGCCGGATCGTGAAAATCTGCGGAGGCGATCACCACGCCGTCACAGCTTCTGTATCTGGTGTGTTCCAGATAGTCCATGGACATGGTTCCCAGATTCTGGCTGATAAAAGTGATGTCATATCCCAGACGCTCCGCTTCCGCCTTAATACTTTCAAAAATACGGGAGAAGTATTCATGGGTAAGGCCTACTCCGGTGGAATCTGAAAAAATCACACCCAGGTTGTAGCTTCGTCCGACTTTCAGGGCTCTTGCCGCCGCGTTGGGATGATAGCCAAGCTCTCTGGCACATTCACGTATCCGTTCTATGGTTTCTTTCTTTACATCGGGGGCACCGTTAAGTGCCTTGCTGACGGTTGCGCGGGAGTAACCGCAGGCTTTTGCGATATCTGTGATGGTTACCATTTGGAAGTTCCCCTCCTTGAAAACTGAAACTTAATCGATTCAGTTTTTCTTGCTGTAATTATATTATAACGGCATTTTTCTTTTCGTCAAGTATTTTTTTTGTTTATTTTTTAATGTTTTAAGGGGATATTTATCTGTTATATGGGCAATTTCACCTACTGAATAAAAAAATATGAAAGATGTACTTGCATTTCTGCCGAGATTAAGTATAATTAGGTTAATCGATTAAGTAAACAAGCCAGTCTATAAGATAGGGGAGAAAGAACGATGAAATATGGATATTTTGATGATTCAGCAAAAGAATATGTGATCACCCAGCCGGATACACCGTTGCCATGGATCAATTATCTGGGCAGCGAGAGCTTTTTCTCTCTGATCAGCAATACCTGCGGAGGCTACAGCTTCTATAAAGATGCCAAGCTCCGCCGTATCACCAGATTCCGCTACAATGACGTTCCTGTGGACAACGGCGGCAGATGCTTCTATATCTGTGACGGAGATACCGTCTGGAGTCCGGCTTTCCTGCCGGTCAAAACCCCGCTTGACCATTACCGCTGCCGTCACGGTATGGGTTATTCTGTATTTGAAGGAAAGAAGGACGGCATCTTTGCAGAACTGACCTTCATGGTGCCCCGGCATACCGATATGGAACTGACCAGGCTGGTGCTGAAGAACGAGACCGGGTCTGAGAAAAAACTTACCCTTTACTCTGCCGTGGAGTGGTGCCTGTGGAACGCGGTGGATGATTCCACCAACTTCCAGCGGAACTGGAATATCGGTGAGGTTGAGGTAGAAGACAGCACCGTCTACCATAAAACCGAGTACCGTGAGCGTCGTAACCATTACGCCTTCTATTATGTAAATACTCCCATCGCCGGGTTTGACACGGACAGGGATACATTTCTGGGGAAATTTAACGGATGGGATGCCCCCTGTGCAGTAGGGGATAGGACTTCCTTCGGCAGTCAGGCCTCCGGCTGGGCGCCCATCGCGGCCCTTAGGATGGAACTGACCCTGGCCCCCGGCCGGGAGGAAACTCTGATCTTCGGTCTGGGATATGTGGAAAATGAACAGGATAAGAAGTTTTCCGCCCCCGGCATCATCAATAAAGAGAAAGCGATGGCCATGAAAGAGGCTTATTCCCGCCCTGACCAGTTTGATGCCGCCCTGGCGGAGCTGAAGGATTACTGGGACCGGCTGCTGTCCCGCTTTATGGTAAAGAGCAGTGAAGAGAAACTGGACCGCATGGTAAACATCTGGAACCAGTACCAGTGTATGGTCACCTTCAACATGAGCCGGTCCGCTTCCTATTATGAAAGCGGAACGGGCCGGGGCATGGGATTCCGGGACAGCTGCCAGGACCTTCTGGGCTTTGTCCATCTGATTCCCGAACGGGCCAGGGAGCGGATCATCGATATCGCCTCCATCCAGTTTAAGGACGGCAGCACCTATCATCAATACCAGCCCCTGACCAAGCGGGGAAATGCGGATGTGGGCTCCGGATTCAACGACGATCCTCTGTGGCTGATCGCCTGCACCTGTGCCTATGTGAAGGAAACCGGCGACTTCAGTATTCTGGAGGAACCGACTCCTTTCAATAATGAAGAAGGCACGGAAGTACCTCTGCTGGAGCATCTGCGCCGAAGTGTTAATTATACGATAAATAATCTTGGCCCGCACGGGCTGCCTCTGATCGGCCGCGCGGACTGGAACGACTGTCTGAATCTGAACTGTTTTTCCAATACACCGGGAGAGAGCTTCCAGACCTGTGCCAACTTTGAAAGCGGCAAGGCAGAGAGTGTGTTTATCGCCGGTATGTTTGTAAAATACGGGAAAGAATACGCTGAGCTTTGTGACAGGATCGGACTCAGTGATGAAGCAGATCAGATCCGGGCACAGGTGGAAAAGATGGAAGCTTCCGTCATGGCCCACGGCTGGGACGGAGCCTGGTTCAGGCGTGCATATGACGCATTTTCCAGACCCATCGGCAGCAGAGAGAATGAGGAAGGCCAGATCTATATCGAGCCTCAGGGCTTTTGCGTGATGGCCGGAATCGGCGGCGAGGAGACCGGAAAACTGGCCCTGAAGTCCACCGACGATCTTCTGGGCAACGAATACGGTATCGAGGTCCTCTATCCCTGCTACAGTGAATATCATGACTATCTGGGAGAAATATCTTCCTATCCCCCGGGCTACAAAGAGAATGGATCGGTGTTCTGTCATAACAATCCCTGGATCACCCTTGCCTACTGTACCGTCCATGATGGGAACGGGGCATTTGAGCTCTATACCCGGTATGCTCCTTCCTACATCGAAGACAAGAGTGAAATCCATCGCACCGAACCTTACTGCTACAGCCAGACCATCGCCGGCCGCAGCGCCCGGAACTATGGTGAAGCCAAAAACGCCTGGCTTACCGGGACGGCAGCATGGACCTTTGTGGCGGCAAGTCAGGGCATCCTGGGTATCTGCCCTTCATATGACGGACTGGTCATCGATCCCTGCCTGCCCGATCAGATGGAAGGATACCATCTGTCCCGCCTTTTCCGCGGAACCCGTTATGAGATTACGGTGAGGAAGGGGGATAAAAAGGGTATGACGGTAGACGGACTTCCGACTGTCGGAAAAACCGTTCCCCTGACGGAATCGAATATTTGTAAAGTAGAAGTAATCATCTGATAACAGAATCCTCATAAAAACATGGAAAAAGCGGAATGCCCCGGCAGCTGTCGAAGCATTCCGCTTTTTCTTTGTCTGACCGTTCGCAAAAATTACAGGCCCTTATATAGAACAGATCAAATTCTATTGCCGTCAAGGCAGAAAGGGCTGAGTTATGGGGAATGAACGAAGGATTACGGCACAGATGATCGGGGCGGGGATCAGGAGGCTCCGAAGGGAACACGGGGAAACCCAGCAGCAGCTGGGGGAGTATCTGGGTTACGGGGCGACGACGGTGGCAAATTATGAAAGCGGTTACAGACTTCCGGACCTGGAGACCTTCTTTGAGATCGCTCTCCACTATGAGGCAGAACTGACTGATTTCATCAGGGTTCACGAATCGTGAATACCTGCCTGATCTGAATAGACTATACTGTCTATGAAGAAGCTTAAAAAAGGGAGGGGTTCTTTATGAAAAAGAAAGCAGTGATTACCGTCATCGGATTTGTCATCCTGATGTCGTTGATAACAGGAAGATCAGGAAAGAGAGAGGAAATCTCCGATAATTACAGATCGGAAAGTATTAATGATCTTGAAGAAAACCTGCCGTCGGAGGAAACTGCTCCGGCAGCAGCAGAAGAAGTAACGGAAGCAGCAACCGAGGAAATCCCGGCTGAAGAAAGCACAGAGGGAGAGAACACAGGAGAGAAAAGCGAAAAGGAAGATAAAGTAACTCCTGAGTTTAAAAAAGCCATGGACAGCTATGAGAAATTCTTTGACGAATATGTGGAGTTCATGAAAGAATACGCGGATTCGGATGACATGACAGGCATGCTCATGGAATACAGTGAATACATGACCAGTTATGCGGAAATGATGGGGAAACTGAATGAGATTGATTCAGATAACCTTTCTGATGCGGACTATGCCTACTATGTGAAAGTCACAGCCAGGATCCAGAAAAAACTTCTTGAACTGACTGCAGAGGAATAAAGGAATCGGGCCGGTGAATCGGATACATTCACCGGCCTTTTAACCATAACGTCTGTTGAAAGACTAATACTCAAATCCTGTGTTATCCTCTCCCGACTTCTCATACCAGCCTGTCTGATCACCTCTGGTTAATTCATATCGAATCTGAGGGGAGTCTTCATCCGAAGCCGGAGGGGCATAGTACATATGTGTAAGTGTTACTTTGTCCCCTTTGGAAAGAGTGAAACCATCCTTGTCAATCTCTTCATAGGAATCGGATAGAGGATAATCCTTTCCCGTATAAGTTAAGACATAGTCTCCGACGGGTTCACAGATTCCGCTTTTGAGGACGAAGGTGTGTTTGTCGGTATCTAACAGATAAACAGCTTCGAATCTGATGTCCGGCACATCCGGAGTCACCTCATCAATACCCATGAAATGATTGGGATGATAATGAGATGTCTCTATATATAGTTCTTTCCCTTTGGGAGACAGTATCAGATTCCGGTCAAGAACATTGAAGTCCATGATCTCTTCCAGTTTGTCCCCTGTGAATCTGCATGCTGAAGTGGTGTTCCCACCAAACTGACCATACGAATAGATGAGATAAGTATCTTCTTTTGAATAAGAATAATAGCAGATATTCCAGAAACCTCTTGCGATAAAAACAGGGTATTCCTGTCCGTTAATGACGAAATATCCTTCGCCTTCTTCAGGATCACCTGTTGTACATGTAAGGGTATCCTCCACGCCGTCTCCATCCAGATCAAAATTGTAGACTGTGTTTATTCTGAGAGACTGGAACACGGGGGCGTTTTCATCAAATTCAGGGGTTCCCCGGAGCAAGTCCATTTTTCCGCTCTCACAATCAACATTCAATATATAATTCCCTTCCTTGAATTCGGCTTCTATATTATTTTCCTCATCCTGACTGTAATCATTTGCCCGTCTGCCGTCTATAATATAGCGGCCTTCTTCCAGCTGCGCATTCAGGTACTCGCTGTGTCCCCTGGGATTTATGATTACCTCGTCAGAAAAATCACTGTCCTCTTTTGAAAATCTCACATGATAATCAACAGGCAGTTCATCAATATGGGAGAATACGCAATATACATTAATCAGGTCGGAAGCGTTCCTTATTTCCGAGTGACCGGTTTCTGTTACCGGTAAAGATTCCTGTTGGATTTCTGTGGTGGATTCCGGAATAGAATATGTGGTGGATTCCGAAATAGAATATGTAGT
>CACZSO010000218.1 GCA_902783795.1 uncultured Eubacteriales bacterium | reverse complement strand
ATTCTTCGCGCAGAGAGGAATATTCGTCAAAGGTTCGGATTTTTCAAAGGTTCGGATAATGAAAAAAATCAGAACCTTCTGATTTTTTTCATGCCCTTTTCCTGTGACACAGGTGCACTTGCGCTGCAGGAGAAAGGCTTTTCATCTCTATCAACCTCTCCGAGGAGTATCTTCATAATACTCCACGGGAAGAATCACATGCATCCAGATTTTATCCTCAGAAAACACTCTTAATTCGCCTTCGTAACCGATGGAAAGCAGTACTCCCTTGTCAATTCCTTCCAGACACTGAAGTACAAAATTCGAGATATAGCCGCTTGCAGTAGAAACTGAAGCCCCTATCATGGTTGGAGAAAGAATCTGATGCATCTTACGGATATAATCGTTGATATCCCCAGCCGCCTGTCGGATCGTTTCCGGACTTTGCTGACGAAAATGAGCATCTATCTCTCTTTCTGCGCGGGAATAACTTTTCACATCCTCCGGCAGGTAGTGGAGTGTTTTTACTGCTGTTTCTTTCCCGACCCCCTGCAAATCATCTGGCAGGTGTACAATTCCATCCGTAAGAAGTATAGTTCGTTTGTTTCCCAATGCCATCGTACAAAGTCCGATTTCAAAGAGAACATTATCCCGCATGGCAGCAACTGATTCCATAGTCCCGTTTCTCAACATCAGTGTACTATCGTGCCCCTGGCCGATCAGCACGGCAAAATCGAAACTCGGAATTTTCTTAATAAGCATCGGCAAAAGAGCAATATTCTGCGAATCTCTGGCACCAGAAAAAAGATCCCGCCAAAAAACACAACTATACCCCTTTTGCCTCAGTTCCTGTTCAAGGTATTTTAAAATTCCATTTTGCTCTGTAATCCCAGAGGAAAACAAAACAACATTTTGCTGTCTCACATCAGACCCTCATCAGAGAAAAGTAATTATAGGATAAACATTTCTTATATGGCTCTGGTCATACGTCAACTATAAAAAGAAACACAAAAGTCAGCTCAGTATACTGTACATCCTGTTAAATTCACTTCTTCCAACGAAATTCCAGTCACAATCATTTACATTACCCATCTCATCATAAGAAATACTGTAAAACACGATCAATGCATCTTCTGCTGCGACTTCTGTTGTTCCCCAGAGTTCTGCGGTGTATCGCCGGTCAGAAGAAGCCTTATCAATGATCAGCCCCTTTTTCTCAACCAGAAATGATACCTCCGGACACATCTCAAGCTCCGCATCCCAGGCTGTCAGAACTTTCGGAAGTTGCTCGTAAGTATCTCCTTCTATATGCCGGTGATTTGCCTCAAAGAATTCTTTATCGTTGGGATATGGGTTCCCGATACTATCTAATTTGACAAAATCCCCCCTTAATGCTTTTTCACCTCCGGCAGCTCCATTGATTGCTTCCTGAGAATAAATTTCAAGCTCTGCTTGGGAGGGTATGCTGTTTCACTAAAGGCCGCTCCGTCTGCACCTTCCATATTCTCAGATCTTTGCGGGAAGTATTTTTTCTATATGCTTCTTCTTTCCTTTCTTTGAAACTCTTCATGTTCATCTTTCCTTATAACTGTTATTTTGGGGTTTCCTCGAATAATATAATGATTTTCGGACCTTCCCCTGAATTTGCCAAGTTTACAATATGTATGCCAACAACTATAATACAAATGCATGGATAAAATCCAGTTTTTACCTCATAATATATTTTTACTGTTCCGGAGGTTTTTTATGAAAACTGTCAGAAAATATCTGTCCCTTGTCTTATGTTCTGTCCTTTTGTTTTCATCGCTATCGCCCGGTGTGAGCTGTGGCGCTGAATTGCCCGATACCTGGGATGAAATCAGTGAAGATGCCGGTCTGACTGAAAGCGCTTCCTCTTTGACATCTTCCGGATCCGGCGACCCGGGTGCTCTTCCCGAATTCTGGGATGATGAAAGCACAGGTTCATCCACGGACGAATCCGGAGCCTCCCCGGCTTCCTGGCAGGCAGCAGTACCACAACAGGCTTCCGATACCATGCAGGCAGCCGATACCGTGCAGGTTTCCGGCGCTTCCATGAATCCCGCTCCCGCCTCCGGTAATGGGGACGAGGCTTACCGGAAATGGTTTACCGACCAGTGTCTTGCCTACATAGAAAGTAATGAGTATAAGAATAATATCATGGGAATTCCCGGATCAGAAGCCGGAGTGATCGCCGATTCTTTCGATCATGTCATGATCGCAGGCTGGAATAATCTCTGGCAGGATGTTTCGATGATAATGAACATGGTCAGCGGCGAGGAGATACGTCTTAATGATCCGGTCGAAATGATCATCCCTGATATTATGGTAAAAACGCTTACCGGTGAAGAGTTTGACGACCTGTTCGAACAAAGTTATATTAACGCCCTGGATTCCCTGCTCCTTGATCTTGGAGAAATGGCCAGCGATCCGCTAACACAGGCTTTTCTGGATGTTATTCTGGAAGGCTCTCCCAACCAGATATCTGATACGGTGGGTATGGTACAGGCATATCGAGAATCGCTTGACACTTTTGGGAAACTGGGCAAAAGCGCCAAATATATAAAAGGCACCGAGTCTGTTGTGACACATATCGACGATGGTTTTAAAGAGGCATTTTCTTTTGGAGTCACCAAAGAAGCGGCTGCACAGATCAAAGCATGGTTGAAATTGGGGGATACTGCACTGGATATGACTGGCTCGACGTTCTATGATATTCTGCGCGCCAAAGCCATGTATGAAGCTTACCAGAATGCTTCCGAAAGCTGGCTCCGGTTCTGGACCATGGTCATGGCAGAAGCCGCCGTGGAATCCGGCTCAAGCCACGGCAACCCCTTTGATCTTTCCAATACGGGGAACCTGGCAGAGGAGATCGAAAAAAATCTTAACGATGTCAGGACAGCAAATGAATCTGATTCGTTCTCTTTTTCCTATTTCCTGTCCACCTTTGCAGAACATTCTGCAACAATAATAGTGGAGGAAGGTGCAGAACTGATCTTCAGTCTTCTGCACGACGCTCTCCCGCCCGGAAGCAAGATCAAAGCTTTTATGGATGCCACAAAGCTTACTCATAAACTGATCAATTATCTGACCAACATGGATGATACAAGCTTTTACGGACAGCTCGCTTTCGGATCTGCAGAACTTGCCCGCTGTGCTTCCTTTGCCCTCAGCCTTTCCGCGGAAGAATTAAGAACTGCGGGAGACTACACATCTGCCGTCGCCTTTCATGACACCTTCAATTATTACAGGCAGGTCCAGCTTCTTGCCCTGGATTATACTATAGCCTACGATAAATGCTTCACCGAAGCCAAACTGTATTCCATCGCCACAAGACTGACCAGCATAAATCCACAGTATAATGTCTGGCCCTGGTCTCACGACGTACCGGAAAATTACGGCAAGAAAAAAGAACTGGAAGTACTCCAGTCCATCCGCGGTATATGGGCCGCCAGAAACTGTCTTCTTGACTCTCAGTTCAAACTTTTGGAGCAGAACCGCTCCCTCTGGGACCCTCTGCAGGATCCGGATGCCTATACCAGCTTTTACAGCATGGCTGTTTCAGATATGAACAACAATGGCCGCCTGGAGATCACAACAGCCTGGGGCATGGGAAGCGGACGTTTTACAGAATTCAAAATGTTTGAAGTCAACAGTGATCTTACCGGCCTCTCCCCCTGCTCTATTGACAGCCAGGAGTTTCAGCCGGATATCAACTCGTATGAGGCTATCGAAGCCTATCAGATGGGAGATCGATACTGGGCTGTTTTCATGGATTTCATCCGTGCCGGCTGGGCTTCAAATGCCACCATTCTGGAAGCGCTGAGTCTTGAAAACGGAAACATTGACGGCAGAGTGCTGGGAATAAAGACCGTAAATGTCACCCAGGAAGGCTCAGAATATATTGAGGATGTCACCTATGAGGACGGATCTAAAAGGAATATTACAGAATCCCAGTATAACAATATTGTCGCCTATTACTACCCGGAAATCGAAATAGGAAAAATGACCTTCCGCTGGATAGGACACGACGAAGTGGAAAAAAGTCCTCTCTTTTATATTAAAAATTCCTGGGAAGGATTCGGCTGCAATTTATACTGAAGAAAATCAGGAGTGAGTCAGAGGGACGTTGTTTGCGAGTCATCCCGGAAATCAGGGATGAGGCGCAAACAACGTCCCTCTGACTCTCCCCACTCTGACTCTCCCCACTCTGACTCCCACTGTAGTCAAGGATGAGGTACGAACAACGTCCCTCTGACTCTCCCCACTCTGACTCCCGCTGTAGTCAAGGATAAGGTACGAACAACGTCCCTCTGACTCATGACTCACTGCCACAGTGCCCACCACTCTGCGTATTGTCTGTCCGTACCTCAGAAAATAATCAAAGGTATCATCATAGTTCTGAGCGTTCCATTCTGCAGTACAGTTTCCATATCTTTCTGCAGCTGGTTTCCAGTACAGAATCCGTATGTACTCTAATTCCCAGTCGTTCCGACAGTGCATCCAGTGTATAACTGCGCACCCCGGGCAGATGATTCAGAGCCATCACCTTTGTATCGATCACACGGTTAGAAAAGGGAATCCCAAGCAATACACCATAGCTTTCCGCAAGGACCGGGATCATCCTTTCCTCGATATCATGTCCTACCAGCGGCAGATATCCTGCAAACATATGAAAACGATAGAGCAGCTCTCTTTTTTCTTCCATGGTATTCTGCGTTACCTGCCCTATAAAAATGTCTCTTTCCTCCCCGTTGATCACTTTGATGGCGCCAATGCTTTGTACCGTTCCGTTACTTCGAATCGTGCCCTTGCTTCTGGCCACTTCGTTGTTTCTGACCGTTTCGTTGCTTCTGGCCGTTTCGTTGCTTCTGATCGCTCCGTTACTACTGCTCGCTTCGTTATTTCTGACCGTTTCGTCGCTTCTGGCCGCTTCGTTGCTTCTGGCCGTTTCGTTACTACTGACCGCTTCGTTACTTCTGGCCGCCCTAGTCATATAGTCGTTATCATCTTCATCTTCTTCCAGTTCCATTGCGACGACCGCATACGATCCCCGATAGCCCTGGCGCGGGATCTGCGTTATATCATCCGGCAAAAGAAACTCTCTCATATACAGGTCGACCCAGAGGGAATAAGGAGTATGCCCGTTTGCCGTGCCTCCCCTCGGCTGCTCTTCCGGCACGATTCCGTATATGCCTTTTCCTGCTTTCAGAAGTGCACCGATGATACTGTTCTCATGCCTTGGGATATAACCGAGCTTCCTGCCCTGCTCATCAAGCGCCATCACCGCGTTCGCATCAAATCTATTATCCGGCTCCGCAATAAAGGTGACACTGCTGCCCGGTTTCAGATCATCTACCAGTTCATCAGATCCTCCAAGATACCTGGTTCCGACAATTGCCTGCCGAACAAGGAAGATGTCTTTCATAAAAGGGGAAGGCACGCCCATCCCCGCATGCATCAGCTCAGTCAGAGAAACTGTACTCCTCTCCGGCTCCGCCAGGGCATGTAAGTTAGAGGGTCGTTGTGAAACTACTTCGTGAGTCATCACCGACTCATGGGGTAAGTCATGAATTAAGTCACAATCAACGTCCTCCTGACTCACCATCGATTCATGGGGTAAGTCATGGGGTGATTCATAATCAACGTCCCCCTGTTTCTCCACCGATTTATGGAATAAGTCATGGGATGATCCACGATCAACATCCCCCTGTTTCTCCACCGATT
>CACZSO010000217.1 GCA_902783795.1 uncultured Eubacteriales bacterium | reverse complement strand
TCTCTCATTACCATCTGCATTACCAGCGTATCATTACAATTCATATTAGCCAGATGACTGCTGATAAGATGATCTTTGCGGTACAATTTACCCAGCGCCTGAATCTGGATAAACCAAAAGCGGTTGATATTGTCTAAAGGCCAGTTTGCGTTCTCCTCTTCCGTGGCATAAGGCTCTAAAACAAGGGGATCCTCTCCCTCATATTCAAATTCAAATCCAAAATCATACCGCATTCCGCTTTTAAAAATGATCCTGTACATTTTGTTGGCCGGAATAAACATATAGCCAAGGACCGTATCCTTCGATATCCCAAAGCGGTCTATTCTTTTCATGTAGTCCTCAGGCGTAATGAAATCATTTTGCGGAAGATGCACTTTCACTGACAGATCGATATCACTGTAAATATCATGAAAGCCTGCCTCAAATGCCTGTTTGCCGGCTGCATCCAGTATCCTGCGGGTAATGACAATATCCCTCACTGCAGCACTTTTTACTTCTGGGTGCTTAAATATTTCTGTCAAATATCGGAGGAACGATTCTTCCATTTTTTCTTTCGTCAGATCTATTAACATGCAATACTTCCTCTGCTTACTCTCGTCCTCTGCATGGCCGTTGACACCCTGGTATAAGTATAGACTTTTATTCTGCCACCTGACATTCTGTGGTCTCCATTCCAATCAGCCCGTCTCTGATGTGTCTTATTTTATCGTGATATACTTCTGCAGCCGGCTGCTGCGGCAGCATTGGACTTCCCGGAAATATACTCTCCAAGTTGATGCGGTTCGAACCAGTTCTCTTTATACTCGAACCAGTCCTCCTCATAGTCGTGAGCGATCAGTTTCTCCAAAAAATCATTCAACTTTTCAGCCACAATGATTACCCCTTATTCTTTCGTGTTTTCCAGCATATTCATATAAGCCATCAATCTGGCTTTCTTGTCTTCTGAGAAAGCGCGGAAGTTTTCTATCAGCTGACCTTCTGTTTCTTTATCAAAATCTGCTTCTATGTAGGGAAGGCTGTCGGTCATCTCTGTCCGACCCCTTCCGGTGAGAAGCATTTCAGGTGATACCTGAAGCGCCTCACAGATCACCATGATCTTATCTGCTCCGGGATTAGTCTTTTTGTTTCTCCAGTCACTGATGGTCTTTGTGGAGATCCCGGTCATCTTTGACAATCTGTACTGTGTGATCTGCTTTTCTTCCATGATCTGGAACACTCTCTCGCTGATAGTCACTATGTATTCTCCTTAAGAATTCCCGTCTGAATATACGGATTAAACTGTATAAACGGACTATACCATATATCTATCAGGATTTCAAGGAAAAGATTGTTATCAGACTCACTTTTTCTGCTGTTTCGCAGCTTCATAAACCTTTGGTACAGATCCTGCAGTTCATGAAGGGCTATGACCTTCCTGGGGTCCGGCCAGGAATCGATATCCAGTTTCTCTGCATGCCTGGTGATTAACTCTGCCAGGAAATCCGCAAAATGAGTCCAGGTATCATCGGACGGCAGGATCGGAAATCAAAGATTTAATAAAGCCGGCATAAATCTGTTTTTCACCTTTTCAATATCTTTTCTATGTAGTAGAATAAGAGAAAGATTTTCCGTCAGGAAAAAACAGCTTATCCGCCGCAAAAAAGGCCCTGTGGGCCTTACGTGATAAAACAAATACAAGATAAAAAGTCTGCCCGTCTGCAGATGATTAAGGAGAAATCCATGACTGAAGAAATCTGGTATCAGCGTTTTAAAACAGGCATTCTGAAAGAGATCCCGATAACCGAAGCAGGAGATGTCAGGATCGGTCAGACAGAGAACCCGAAGGCAGCCACCGGCTGCACTGTAGTCATTTCAGAAAAAGGCATGAGAGCCGGTGTGGATATCCGGGGCGGAGGGCCTGCCTCGCGGGAAACCCCTCTTCTGGACCCGTTGATGGCGGCTCAAAAAATACATGCTGTGCTATTATCCGGCGGCAGTGCCTTCGGGTTGGGAGCCGCGAATGGTGTCATGTCTTTTCTGGAGGAAAAAGGCATAGGTCTGTCCGTGGGTCCTCTAACGGTTCCTTTGGTGGTACAGTCCGATATCTTCGACCTGGGGATCGGGGATTCCCGGGTGAGGCCGGATGCCGTCATGGGATATGAAGCGGCAAAACGTGCTCTTAATGCACCGAATTACCGGGATGGAAATTACGGAGCGGGCTGCGGTGCCACCGTCGGAAAAACCGGAGGGCATGACACTTGTATGAAGACCGGGATCGGAAGCTTTGCCGTAAAAGCCGGCGAACTTACGGTCGGCGCTCTGGTGGCGGTGAATGCCATAGGAGATATCTTTGACTGGAAAACAGGAAGGCAAGTGGCCGGATGCCTTACCGAGGATAAAAAAGGCTTCAGAAATTCATCGGATCTCATGCTCTTACGGCTTGCGGCTCCGGAACGAAGCATGGCAGAAAACACGACTCTCGGGATTATTATCACCAATGGATATTTTACCAAAGACCGTCTCTCAAAAATCGCCGGAATGGCTCATGACGGCTTCGCCAGGGCCATCCATCCCGTACATACATCCGGGGATGGAGACTGTATTTATGCCCTTTCCACAGGTGATGTTCCGGCAAACCCGGATGTAGTGGGCACCCTGGCTTCTGAAGTCATGAGTGAAGCCATACTGAGAGCCGTATACAGCGCCGAAAGCGCTTACGGCTGCACAGCAGCGAAAGATTTATCTTTCTTATCGGAATAATCCAATCAGACGCCAGATACACCCTGGTTTTTCTGCCAATCTGCCCATGGCAGCTCACGTTTTTCCGGGAGCAGCATTGTATTTTACCATAAACCTGCTATAATGTTTCTGTCGGGATTTTTATGAGAAATGTGTTATGATAATACCTTCCCATCTTGTTAATTCCAGATCTAAATAAGGAGATAAAAACAAAAATGAAGAAAAAAGTGTTGATGGCAAGCCGGCTCTTTTGTGTGCTGCTCCTTGCCGTGAGCCTGCTGATGGCGGAGGCCTGCGGCTCATCCCCGGAAGCCACGAAAAAATCGGCAGAATCTGCTCCGGACCAGACCCGTGAGGACGTGTCCCATGATTCACAGGCACAGCACTCCGACGAAGCATCGCCTGCGGAATCCTCTTCCGAAAAACCATCGGAGACGCAGCCCACGGAACCCACTACGGAAAAAACTACTGAAGAAGAGACCACCACGGAAGAACCGACTACGGAAGCTCCCAAGACCGTTCTGGAACACATGGTGCTTCACCTGGATCTTGAAAGGAAAAAGGTCGATGAACCTGACAGTGTGCAAAAGAATCCATCGCCCTTTGCCCCGAATGGGTTAGATTTTCAATATGACGAAAAAGGACGTCTGGTAAAAATATCCTGGGAGTATAACTATGAGAACCATTGCTTTACTTACTCTTACAAAGATGATCTTCTGACGGCCGCAGAATTCATGTTAGGGTCTCATGAAGACAGTATGCAGTGTTACGGTAGGAATGAATACGAATATGATGAGTCCGGCCACGTGATCAAGATTGATCATACAGGAACCAATACAGTATCTCCCTTCAGAATCCTTTATGACGGAAGTTTGGAGTTCGGTCTGAACAACATCGGAATCGCCTCTCTTCCCTCCTCGGGATCATCCAGCAATCCTATCTACTATTTAGAGGATAATGCATACACCACAGAGTATGAGTATGATGGATCCGGCCGTCCTACTGGTTATAAAAATACCAGAGATGGCAAGGTTTCCGCCATTCACTACAGCTATGATGATGAGACCCGTACCAGAAAAAATATCTCTGAAAGCGGAAATACCATCCCGGGCCAGGAGCCGGGTTACGTTTTCGATGAAAAAGGAAGGGTTCTCTCCTATTTTTCATTCAGCTTTCAAAAGAACGAAACCAAAAACACTTATGATGAAGACGGAAAGATCTCCGAAATTCTGGGTCTGACCTATGAACTTGGCCCGGACGGAAACTGGTCAACAGAGCCTGTGAACGGAGGAACTCTCACAACCTATATCTACACATATGGGGATTATACGGTAGAATAATAAACGACTTTCGTGAGTAATTCCGTGGACGATTTTGCAGAAAACAGGTCTGTTTTATAGAAGATCAGCCTGTGAACAAAAAGCACAAAAACAGCCGCAAACCCTTGAAAATACTGCATTTTCCAGAGTCTGCGGCTGTTATTATGCCGAAAAAGGCTGCAGGTTATCAACTGACTGGATTTATACGCGGCATTGTTTTTTAAGTAACGAGTCGCTATCATTTGAAAGTGCTTCAGCGCTGCCTCAATGGCCTTTACTTTTTCTTCCGTACAGCCTGGCTGCCTCGAATCCGGTGATTTCGGTTTATTATAATTCTCACGCTCTATGATCCCGTACTTCCGTTTTACCTGGGCGATATTCAGGTTAGTCACATGGAAACCGTACTTTTCCTGCACCCATTCCTGGATCTCTTCATATGTAGCCTTACTCTCGGCGGCGGTCAGATCCAGCTCATCCATATCGACCTGAACGCTGATATGATGCTTCGCCTCAGAAAGTTTGGACAATAAACATACAGTCTCCACATGGCCGGTTCGTGGGAACATGTCATAGGCTTCCGCGTTTTGGGACTCATAACCCCGTTCGCTCAGTCGCTTCAGGTCCCTTGCAAGCGTCGCAGGATTACAGGAAACATAGATCAGTTTCTCCGTCTCGAGGTTTTTGATGACTTCCTCGCTCAGCCCTTTGCGTGGAGGATCCACGATGATGCAGGGGGAATACGGGATATGAAAGTCCGATGCGTCCGAGCAGATGAATTCTGCATTCCGGATCCCGTTGCGTTCCGCATTTTGTCGGGCGTTCTCGATTGCTTCCGGAACGATCTCCACGCCTGTCACGGGGATACCGGCTTTAGCCAGGCAAAGGCTGATGGTGCCGGCGCCGCAGTAGAGATCCAGAACACGCTCGCTTCCCCGCGCATATTCGATAACTTTTCGGTAGATTGCCTCAGCCTGCGGAATGTTTACCTGCATAAAAGCCTGCGGCGAGATAGTGAACTCCACGCCGCAGATCATCTCCTTTATGAACGGTTCTCCCCACAGGGTATAAAAATCCCCCGCCAGGACTGTATTCCCGGTGGTTTTATTGATATTCAGGACAATTCCTGTCAGTTTCGGGCAGCGCTCTCGAAGAAACGACGTCAGTGCGTCGGTCCTGCTTCCGAAACCGCGCGCCGACACCAGACACAGAAGCGTCTGAGAAGCGGATTCCCGATAAAAGATATGCCGCAGAGTTCCCCGGTGGCTCCCCTCGTCATAGGGTTGGATATTCTCTTCATTCAGAAAATCCATGACCGCCTGTGCCGCACGGATGCAGTGCTCGCTTTGCAGCAGGCAGTCCCGAACGGGGACGAGGTCGTGGCTGCGCGGCCGGTAAAAACCGAATGCCGCTTTCCCCTCCTGCATTCCGACTGCGAAAACTGCCTTATTCCGGTACCGTTCTTTCTGCGGGCTCGGATGAATACATTCCGTACAGAGATTCTGTCCGCCAATACGCCGCAGGCAGTCGTCCACGTGCGCCTGCTTTAACTGAAGTTCTTCCTCATAGTCGGCGTGGCGAAGCGTGCAGCCGCCGCAGGGATTCGGGCAGTTGTTCTCAATCCGATGCGGAGAAGCTTCCAGCAGACGCAGTCCCTTTCCCCAGACTGCTGTCTCCGTCACTTTCAGAATCCGGACTTCCCAGAGTTCTTCCGGAAGCGCTCCGGGAACGAAGACCGCGCGACCCTCTATGCGGCAGACACCGAAGCCCTCCACTGTCGCCGCATCCATTCGGACCGTGAAACTGTCGTTTTTTTTCACAGCCGCTCCTCCCAGAACCCGCGAGCCGATTCCGGAAATCCGCAGAGCAGAAAGCGCCGGTCATGGCAGTCC
>CACZSO010000216.1 GCA_902783795.1 uncultured Eubacteriales bacterium | reverse complement strand
TCCCAACTTCTCCAGATATTTGCGGAAGGTATCCGCACCTTCCTGCCCTGTATACTGGGTAATGCAGACACTTCCTACATACAGGCCGCGGTCGGTAAACTCCTGCATCAGACGCAGGACATCCATATCGTAGGTGATGCCGAGATCCCCCCGTACTTTGTTTTTATCGATATCCGCCGCACTGATCACGATCACGATCTCTGCCTGATCAGCCAGCTGCATCAGCATTTTCAGCTTACTGTCCGGATGGAAGCCGGGCAGCACTCTGGATGCATGATAGTCGTCAAAAAGCTTTCCGCCGAATTCCAGGTAAAGCTTGTTCCCGAATTTGCTGATCCGTTCCCGGATATGCTCCGACTGCAGTTTCAAATATTTGTCATTGTCAAATCCAATCCGCATTTTATTTCTCCCCGTATGATGTGATCTTTGCTGAATCAGAAAAACAAAAAATCATATCTACTATACTACATGCACAGATTGGATTGCAACACTTTTTTCCTCGTCACTTGAAGGTGGAAGATTTTGCGGTTGATTTCTTAATACGGACTCTATATAATAGGGAAAGGATAAGAGGAGGAATGAAATGAATAATCCATTAGACAATAACCAGAAGGGCAACGGCCCGGGCAGGGGTCCGGAAGGCCAGGGACCGAATAAAAATCATCAGTCCATCCTGGCGTTCCTGGTATGCCTGCTCATCACGCTGGTATGCCTGAGCCTGTTTACCAATACCCTGAAGGACAGTTCCAGAGAGATCAGCTACGACAAATTTATCGAGATGGTGGATAAAGGCCAGATCCGGGAAGTAGTGCTTCAGGAAAAAACCATCCGTATCACACCAAAGGTACAGGGTTCTGCCTATCAGGACATCACCTACTATACCAACCTTGTGGAGGATCAGACTGCACTGACAGCCCGTCTGGAAGGTACCGGGATCATTTTTTCCTCTGAATCACCGGATATGATGACGGAGCTGATCTCCATGCTCATCAGTGTACTTCTGCCCACGATACTCCTGTTTGCCATGATGATGCTGTTCATCAGGAGAATGAGCAAAAACGGAGGCGGACTGATGGGGGTCGGAAAGAGCAGGGCAAAGGCATATATCCAAAAAGAGACAGGTGTTACCTTTCAGGATGTGGCCGGAGAGGATGAAGCAAAGGAATCTCTTCAGGAAGTAGTTGATTTCCTGCATAATCCTCAGAAGTATACCACCATCGGCGCCAAGCTTCCGAAAGGTGCCTTGCTGGTAGGCCCTCCCGGGACCGGAAAGACATTGCTGGCAAAAGCGGTTGCCGGCGAAGCTCATGTACCGTTCTTTTCCCTGTCCGGATCTGAGTTTGTGGAAATGTTTGTAGGCGTAGGTGCTTCCCGTGTCCGTGATCTTTTTGAAGAAGCTAAGAAAAACGCTCCCTGCATCGTGTTTATCGATGAGATCGATGCCATCGGAAAAAGCCGTGATTCCCATTACGGAGGCGGCAATGACGAAAGAGAACAGACGCTGAACCAGCTCCTGGCGGAGATGGATGGTTTCGATACGGGCAGCGGCCTTCTGATCCTGGCTGCTACCAACCGTCCGGAGGTGCTGGATCCCGCGCTTCTTCGCCCGGGACGTTTTGACCGGCGTGTGATCGTGGACCGGCCTGACCTGAAAGGGCGGGTAGAGATCCTGAAGGTTCATGCAAAGGATGTTCTGCTGGATGATACTGTGGATTTTGATGCCATCGCCCTGGCAACCTCCGGGGCTGTGGGCTCGGATCTTGCCAATATGATCAACGAAGCTGCCATCCTGGCAGTCAAGCAGGGACGTCAATCGGTCACCCAGAAGGATCTTCTGGAGTCTGTAGAAGTGGTGCTGGTCGGAAAAGAAAAGAAGGACCGGATCCTTTCTCCGGAGGAGAGACGGATCGTTTCCTATCATGAAGTAGGACATGCGCTGGTCAACGCTCTGCAGAAGGATGCGGAGCCGGTGCAGAAGATCACCATCGTCCCCAGAACCATGGGAGCCCTGGGATATGTCATGCAGGTTCCGGAGGAGGAGAAATTCCTCAATACCCAGAAAGAGCTGGAGGCCATGCTGGT
>CACZSO010000215.1 GCA_902783795.1 uncultured Eubacteriales bacterium | reverse complement strand
GTACAAAAGGAACTTAAAGAAATGGAGTGGCTTCATGCCTGGGCACCCTATATCAAGCATTTCCACATTCATAATAATTTCGGAGAGCGTGATACCCACAATGCGCTGAATGAAGGCAGGATCCCTATGAAAGAATTCCTTTACGAAGCAGTGAAATGCTGTCCTGATGCGACATTTGCCATAGAAAACAGCCAGGCAAAGGCATCGGTCCGTTTTCTGATGGATGAAAAGCTTTTGACTGTATAGATCGTATTTCCCGGAGGAAAAGATAATGAAAATCTATATTTCGGGCGGCTGCAAAAATGGAAAATCCACGGCAGCAGAAGACCTGGCGATCCGCCTGTCTGGTGATCACAAAAGATATTATGTGGCAACCATGATCCCATATGATGATGAAGATCATAAACGGGTAGAAAAACATGTGAACAACCGGGCCGGAAAAGGATTTGAGACCATAGAATGCGGACGAGGGATCGAAAAGATCATGGGCGAAGACAGCGAAAAAGCGACTTACCTTATTGACAGCGTGACCGCACTTCTCCTGAATGAAATGTTTGCGGATGATTATAATGGTGAGGCAGATCCCGAGGCTGCAGGCCGATGTAAAACCGGATTGAAAGCTATAGGAGACCAGGCAGAAAACGTGGTGTACGTCAGTGATTACATCTATTCGGACGCGGTCCGCTACGATGAATTTACGGAAAATTACCGGCAGATGCTGGCGGAAGTAGACTGTTTTATGGCGGCCGAATGTGATGTAGTCCTGGAATATGTTTCAGGAATAGCTGTTTTTCATAAGGGAAAGGGGCTTCTATGAAACGAATACTGAAAGCATTTGTTATGTCATTTTCCATGTTTACCGCCATTCCATGTCCGTTTCAGATCTGGGATGAAGAAGCCCGGCCACTGATGACAGTCTGTCTCCCCGCGGTGGGAGCGATTCTGGGAGCCTTGTGGTTTTTATTAGCCTGGGGCTTAAAAGCAGCAGGCATACCCTGGATCTTTTCAGGAGCTATTCTTACAGCCTATCCCCTTTTCATTACCGGCTTTATGCACATGGACGGACTGATGGATGTTACGGACGCGGTGAAATCCTGGCGGGACAGAGATGAGCGGCTGAGGATCTTAAAAGACAGCCATACCGGGGCTTTCGCCGTGATCGCCTGTGTTATGTACCTGATTCTTCTGTTCGCGTCTTTTGCGTCTTTTTCAGACAATGTGAAGCTGACCTGCCTCATCTTTATCCCGGTGATCTCCCGGGCCATGTCTGCTTTGTGCGTTACCGTATTGAAACCTCTTCAGGTAAGTGAATATTCGGGATCATATCGCGAAAATATAAAGAAAAGCCATGTCATTATCTGTTTGGTGTTTCTAGTGGCGGCGCTTGCCTTGATGATCGTTCTCGGAAGATGGCAGGGACTGTCCGGAGTGGCTGTGATCCTGGGTTATCTGCTTTTTTTAAGGAAAGCGTATAAAAGTCTGGGAGGCATGTCAGGAGATGTTTCTGGTTATGCATTGACCTGGTCAGAACTGTTTGGAATCGCAGCATTAATGCTGCTGGCACTGATATGAGAAATATAAGCAGTATTACTTTTTAAAACACGTGGACATCAGAAGCATCAGAAAAGAAATCAAACGATATTATCTATTTTGTATACAGGAGCAGAAAAATGGATCTGATCATCGGAGGCGCATACCAGGGAAAACGCGCTTATACAGAAGAGCAGTATAAACTTTCGGAGGAAGAGGTATTCACTTGTACTGAAAAGACAGAACCGGATTTTTCATATAAAGCATTGGATCATCTGGAGTTGTTCGTGCTGAAATGTGTAAGAGAGGGGCGTGATGCAGCAGCGTTCTTTCAAAAGAATGAAACGCTGTGGCAGGATAAAGTCCTGATCGGAGAAGAACTCTTTTCCGGTGTTGTACCCATGGAGAAGGAAAACCGGATGTGGCGGGAAGCCTGCGGTGCACTGTATGTGTATCTGGCAAAAGAAGCATCGACGGTCACCCGTATCTTTTTAGGAATTCCGGAAAGGCTGAAAGGATGAAGATCACATTGATCCGCCATGGAATGACGGAAGCAAATGAAAAGCATTTATACTGCGGAAGTACAGATATCCCGCTTTCAGAGGCCGGAAAAGAACAGCTT
>CACZSO010000214.1 GCA_902783795.1 uncultured Eubacteriales bacterium | reverse complement strand
TTCGTATCCATATAGCGGATCTCATACAAACCCATGCACAAGATGAAGCGGATAGCCGGTTTCATTTTTCCCGGAGGTACGGAGGAAGCTTTCTTAAGGACTGCCCGAAGCTCCGGTTCCCTTTCCAGCACGCCCCGGGACAGCCGGGTAAAAAAACGCCTGTCTTCTTCGGAAAAAGATGTAGTCATCAGGACTTCCTGGCTGGCCTCGGTCAATGTTTTCTCTTTCTCGAATACCATCAGCAGAAGACTCAGGACCGAATTCCTGACTTGCTTGTTTTTCCCGTCAGCCAAGACGCATTCCCTCCGTGAGACGGGTGCCGCGCAGATAAGCATCCGTATCCATGGCTTTTTTCCCTTCCGGCTGCAAAGATAAGATCCGTAAGGCGCCGGACCTGAAATTCACCGTAAAGTCTTTTTTCGTGACCTCGATGATCTCTCCTTCTGCCCTGTCTTCCCTGCCTTCTGCCAAGGCTGCCTTAAAGATCTTCAAGGCTTTTCCATTGACTGATGTATAGGCAGAGGGCCAGGAATTAAAAGCCCGGATCTTAAGAAGTGCGGTGGCCGCATCATCTGAAAAATCCATCCGTCCCATCTCTTTGCTTAACATAGCTGCATAGGGTGTAGGGCTTTCTTCCGGCTGCTTTACAGGTTCCAGCCTGCCCTCTTCAGCATCTTTTAATGTGGTTAAAAGTATCTCTGTTCCGGCCTTGGATAATTTATCCGTCAATGTGTCACCGGTGTCATCTTCTTCGATGGGGACCACCACCTGGGATAAAATATCGCCGGTATCCAGACCTTCATTCATCTGCATGATGGTAATGCCGGTCTTATCTTTTCCTGACAGAATGGCCCATTCTACCGGGGCAGCTCCCCGAAATTCCGGAAGCAAAGAGGCATGTACATTAAAGCAGCCGTATTTTGTCATGGAAAGAACCGCCGGCGGCAATATTTTTCCGTAAGCTGCTACTACGATGGCATCCGCCTGAAGGAGAGCCATCTCATCGAGCACTGACTGGCGCTTCAGACTCTTTGGCTGAAAGACGGGAAGGCCTAATTCCAGTGCCTTATCTTTTACCGGAGGAAAGGCGATCTTTTTGCCCCGTCCTGTCTGTTTGTCTGGGTGTGTATAGACCCCAACGATTTCATGGCCTGCCTGATGCAAGGCTGTGAGAGAAGGCACCGCAAAGTCCGGGCTACCCATAAAGATCAGTCTCATGCTTCCTCTTCTTTCTTTGCTTCTTCTTCCCGCCGCTGGATCTCCTCATTGGACAGGATCTCTCCTTCGACTTTCTTTGTGTACATAATGCCTTCCAGATGGTCCAGCTCATGGCAGACGGCCCTGGCTAAAAGCCCTTCTGCCTCTAATACCTGTTCCTCGCCATCGGGATCTGTAAACTTAACGACCACATGATCAGGCCTTGTGACGATACCGCTCATGCCTACAAAACTTAAGCAGCCTTCATACCCGGTCTGTTCCCCGGATGATTCCAGGATCTCGGGATTGATCATGGCAAAGCAAAGCATATCCTCTTCTTTTAATTCTTCACCTTCAGGCGGCTCTGGGGTGCAGTCGATCACCACGACCCGTTTTAAGATGCCTACCTGTGGCGCAGCAAGGCCTACTCCACCCGCTTCATACATGGTCTCAAACATGTCATCGATCAGCTGAAGGATCCGGGGCGTAATACTTTTCACCGTCTTACATTTCTTAGTCAGGACCTCATCGCCTAACTGTCTGATATTTAAAATAGCCATAGTCACCTCTTACGACTCAAAAGTCATATATATTTTCTTACCGGAAAGCAGCGCTTCCCCGGTCTCTTCCATAAAACTTTTCACTTTAAGCAGCCGTGAAAGAGTCCCGCTCTTTACATATATCACATAACGGAACATATCTTTCGCCTTAAACAGAGGGCTTTCTGCCGGGCCCAGATATACTTCTTCCTGTTTTTTCTCCAGCACTGCTTTATGAAGCCGGTATACACATTCCCTTACCAGATCACGATCCTGGCCGGACAATGTCACGCTTAAGAGATACCCTCTGGGCGGGTATTTCATCTGGGTCCGGAAGATCATCTCGTTTCTGAAAAAAGCTTCGTAATCCTGGGCCACAGCCGCCTGTACCGCATAATGTTCCGGAAGGTAAGTCTGCACCACACAGTCGCCGGGAATATTGGCCCGCCCGGCCCTGCCTTCCGCCTGAAGAAGCAGCTGGAAGGTCCGTTCAGCCGACCGGTAATCCGGCACATTGAGGGATAGATCTGCAGCCAGGATGCCCATCAGTGTTACATTGCCGAAATCATGGCCCTTCACGATCATCTGGGTCCCGATCAGGATATCGGCTTCATGGTCCCGGAATTTTTCCAGGATCAGTTTATGCCCCTCCTTCCCGGAGGTCGTATCCGCATCCATCCGAAGGATGCGGGCATCCGGAAATGCCTCCTGGGTCAGTTCCTCCACCTTCTCTGTCCCCGTACCGAAAGAACCGATCAAAGTGGAACCGCAGGTGGGACATTGTTTCACCATAGGGACTGTATAGCCACAGATGTGGCACTTCAGCGTCCCGTCCCGGTGATAGCTTAATGTAATGCTGCAATGGGGGCAGGTCAGGGGTTCTCCGCAATTCCGGCAGGAAACCGCGCCGGAATATCCTCTCCGGTTCAGAAACAGCATGACCTGTTCTTTTCTGTCCAGCCTGTCCCGGATCTTCTGACGCAAAGAATCAGAGAAAATGGAACGATTCTTCCGCTTCAGCTCCTCCCTCATATCCACCAGTTCTACGGTGGGAAGTTCCGCACCCGACACCGCCCGGTTTAAAAGCCGGATCAGCTGATATTCACCCCGTAAAGCCCTGTCATACCAGGTCACTCCCGGGCTCGCCGAGCCTAATACTACTTTTGCCTGAGTATAGGCAGCCCGCTCAATGGCCGTTTCCACCGCGTCATATTTCGGTACAGTCTCAGAAACATAGGAGCTTTCATGGAATTCATCCACCACGATAAGGCCCAGGTTCTGAAAAGGCGTAAACAACGCGGATCTGGGACCGATCATGATCTTGACCGTGCCCTCCCGGGCTTTCACAAAACGCTCGTATTTCTCTCCTTTGGAAAGGCGGGAATGCACCACTGAGATCAAGTCCCTGAACCTTTCATAAAAGCGCATGACGGTCTGATAAGTCAAGGCGATCTCCGGGATCAGCACGATGGCCTCTTTCCCTTCTTTTAACGTCTCTTCGATGAGCTTCAAGTAAACTTCTGTTTTGCCTGAACCTGTGATCCCGAAGAGGACAGACACTTTTTTATCTCCCTCAAGGATTTTCCGGACCGCTTCCTTTTGTTCCTCATTCAGGACTTTCGAAGGCACTATCTCCTGAAGCTGGTCTTTTCCCTTATCCTCACCAAAACGGATGGTGATCAGACCGCTGTCCGTAAAATATTTCAATGTTTTGGATGTGATATTCAGCTGGTCGGAGACCAGGGACGCCGGGATGGTGCGGCTTTCCATAAAAG
>CACZSO010000213.1 GCA_902783795.1 uncultured Eubacteriales bacterium | reverse complement strand
TCTTTTATCTGATTGTCATGATCCGTTACAGCTGGCTCCTATCCTTGATCGGTGTCGGAGCCATTATCCTGAACCTTGCTGTCTCTGCCCTGGTCACCTCAAAGCGTGTGAATATCACCCGTGTCCAGCAGCGTGACAGTGCTAAGCTTTCCTCCGCAACTATGTCCGGCGTCCGTATGATCGAGACCATCAAGGCCAGTGGCGCTGAAAATGGCTTCTTTGGTCAGTGGTCGGGCTATCAGGCCAGCGTCAATAAACAGAACGTTTCCTATACACGTCTGGATCTGTTCCTTGGTACCCTTCCTTCTGCAATTACGACCTTTGCCAATCTGGCAGTCCTTGGTCTGGGCGTTATGCTGGTGATCAGAGGCAAGTTCACCGTCGGTATGGTCATGGCTTTCCAGGGCTTCCTGAGCTCCTTTATGTCACCGGCAACTTCCCTGATCACTGCCGGTCAGTCTCTGCAGGAGATGATCACCCAGATGGAGCGTGTAGACGATGTCATGAGCTATCGGGAGGATCCCTGCTTTGCTCCCCGTAAGAAGAAAGGGGATTACGAGAAGCTGACTGGTGCTATTGAGATGAAGGATGTTACTTTCGGCTATTCCAGGCTTGGAACACCCTTGATTACGGATTTCTCCCTGACGGTGAAGCCGGGGCAGAAGATTGCCTTTGTCGGTAAATCCGGCTGCGGTAAGTCCACACTCGCCAAACTGATCTCCGGACTCTACCAGCCCTGGACCGGCTCCATTACATTTGATGGCGTACCGATAGGAGAGATCGACCGAGACGTCTTCACTGGTTCTGTCAGTGTTATCGACCAGGATATTACCCTTTTCGAAGATACCATTTCAGAGAATATCCGCATGTGGGACGACTCAATTGAGAACTTTGAAGTCATCCTGGCGGCGCGTGATGCCGGAATCTACGATGACATAATGATGCGTGAGGGTGGCTTTTCCCATAAGCTTCTGGATGGCGGAAGAGATCTTTCCGGCGGCCAGAGACAGAGACTGGAGATTGCCCGCGCCCTTTCACAGGATCCGACTATCTGCATTATGGATGAGGCGACCTCCGCGCTGGATGCCAAGACAGAGTTTGAAGTTGTCAGTTCCATCAGTGAACGCGGCATTACCTGCATCGTTGTTGCACACAGGCTTTCCACGATCCGCGACTGCGACGAAATCATAGTCCTTGATAAGGGAAAGATCGTTGAGAGAGGTACTCATGAAGAGCTCTCAGCACAGGACGGCTACTATGCGAGCCTTGTCAACAGTGACTGATTTTGACTATACAATATATAAATGTGATACCGGGGCTGAATTATTTTATTTGATTTATAAGAATCGATTTGCCTGGTTTAATTCACTTGATTTGTGTGACCTGATTTGATTTTCCTGGTTTGTTTCACCACAATAAAGGACATGCGTACAGGAGGAGTATTCTGTGGGCTGGTTTGATGAACAGATAGAATTTAGAAAAAAACATGAGCGGGAGCTTTTAAATGATTCTTTCGAGAACATCGCCCGTGCCGTCACCGGCAGGAAGCGGATGAGTATTCTCAAGGATGACGCGGATGTCAGCGATGCTGTTTCTGCGTTGTTAAAGCACTTTGGGATCAAGGAAAAGGAAGTCCCTCGCAAGATCAAGGGACTGCAGGACAGGCTGGATTACCTCCTGTCCTCCACTGGCGTGCTCTATCGCGAAGTCATCCTGACAAAGGGATGGCATACAGACGCCATGGGAGCCATGATCACAACCCTCAAAGAAGACGGTACAGTCATCACGATCCTGCCTTCCGAGTCCGGCGGATATGAGTATACGGATCCCCATACCGGAAAGAAGGTTAAAGTCAAGGCTTCTACGGAGAAGATTCTGGGTGAGGAAGCACTTTGCTTCTATCGGCCCCTTCCCATGCATTCCTTAAAGGTCCGGGATTTGTTCCGATATATGTACGAATGCCTGACCATGTGGGATTTGGCAGGGTTTGCGGTCGCAGCCCTGGCTGTGACACTGGTCGGTATGCTGATACCTAAACTCAACCAGATCCTGATCGGTCCGGTGGTGGAGTACAACAACCTGCAGCTGCTCTATGCTGTCATGTCCTTCATGCTGTTTGCATCGATAGGCAGTATCCTTCTCTCGATCATCCGGGAACTTCTGCTCAACCGCATCCGCTATAAACTGGATCTGAGCGTCGGCGCGGCGACCATGATGCGTATTCTCTCTCTGCCGGCATCCTTCTTTAAGGAATACTCCGCAGGTGAGCTGAACCAGTATATCGGGTATATGAACTCCCTCTGCGACACACTGGTGTATTCCATCTTTTCAACAGGTATTACCGGTATCTTTTCGCTGGTATATTTGACTCAGATCTTTGCCTTTGCCCGTAGCCTGGTATGGCCCAGCTTGATCGTGACTATCCTCACGCTGGCCATCAGTATGATCTCTGCTATGGTCCAGACACAGATCAACAAGGAGAAAATGGTGCTCGACGCCAAAGAGAGAGGCTTGGTCTTTTCGTTCATCAACGGTATCCAGAAAATCCGTCTCTCAGGGGCGGAAAACAGGGCCTTCTTCAAATGGTCCCAGATCTACTCAAAAGGCGCGGAGATGGTCTATAATCCACCTTCGATTATCCGACTGAGCGGTGTGATTACGACCGCCATCAGCCTTATAGGCACGGCTGTCATGTATTTTATCGCTGTGAAGAATCATGTCAGTACAGCGGATTACTTTGCCTTTAATGCAGCTTATGCCTATATTTCTACCGCCTTTGCATCCCTGGCTTCTGTGGCAGTTACAGCAGCCTCTATCAAGCCTAGTATCGATCTGATCAAGCCTCTTTTGGAGAACGAACCTGAGATGCAGGACGGACAGGAGACGCTCACCCGCCTTTCCGGCAGTATCGAGTTCTCCCATGTGACCTTCGGCTATGATCCAGAGAGCAAGCCTCTCTTCGAGGATCTTAGCATCCAGATTCCTGCCCGCCAGTATGTAGCCCTGGTAGGCCGAAGCGGCTGCGGTAAATCCTCCCTTATGCGCCTTCTTCTCGGCTTTGAGAAACCTCAGAGAGGTGCCATCTACTATGACCGCAAGGATACCCAGTCACTGGATATGCGGTCTGTGCGAAGGCAGATTGGTACCGTCATGCAGGATGGGAGACTGTTTTCGGGCAGCATCTATGAGAATATTGTCATCTCAGCACCGAACCTCAAGCTCCAGGATGCCTGGGACGCTGCCGAGATTGCGGGCATTGCTGACGATATACGGGATATGCCCATGGGCATGCACACCGTCCTCCAGGAGGGCGGCGGCAGCATTTCCGGCGGCCAGCGCCAGCGCCTTATGATTGCCCGCGCGATAGCCCCCAAGCCCAAGATCCTGATCTTCGATGAGGCTACATCAGCACTTGATAACATTACCCAGAAGAAGGTCTCAGATGCCCTGGATAAGATGAAATGTACTCGTATTGTTATTGCGCACAGACTATCTACCATTCGCCATTGTGACCGCATCTTGGTCCTTCATGAAGGTAAGATTGCAGAAGATGGCACATATGAGGAACTGATTGCCAAGAATGGCATCTTTGCGGAGCTGGTGGAAAGGCAGAGATAATTAATTAAGATTTTTTCTAAGGATGTCTATATTTTTTAGAGAAACAAATATGTTTTACAGATATAATTAACAGGTTATTGATGCAATTAAAGAAAATAAACGATTTATATTATTCTAAATGAGTGCTTGCTCAAAAATTGCTGAACGGAAAATACTATCTCTGTTATTTCTAGCTTTAAATTTACCAGACATTGGAGAGTATTTGATTTGAATAGTATCAATAGATTTTATACATATGCTATATGTGTTATTAAATTGTTTTTTGCATGTATATATATTTTTTTTCATAAAAAACATCTGTATAAAAAAAACATATGGCTAATTCAGGAAAAACATACTGAAGCACGTGATAATGGCTATTTCCTGTTTAAGTATTTGAGAACTACTCATCCAGAGCTAAACGTTTTCTATTCTATAACAATTGATTCTGCTGATAGAAAGAAAGTTGAAATATATGGTAATACTATAAAAGCTGATTCTTTACAACATTATATTTATTATCTTTCTGCAAAAAACAGTATAGGATCACAGCCTTTTGGAGCATGTCCATATCCAGTTCATTGGGTTAATATGTTCAATTTTCTCTGTAGAAAAGACCAGAAAGTTGTTTTTTTACAGCATGGCATTACAAAAGATGCAATTGATGGATTAAAATATTCAAACACTCGGTTCGATTTATTTACTTGTTCTGCTGTTCCTGAACATGAGTTTGTATGTGATCACTTAGGATATCCTCAGAAAAATGCAAAACTACTTGGCTTTTGTCGTTATGATAACTTAAGTAGTATTAGTACAGAGAAGAAAATAATAGTCATGCCTACATTCCGAAAATGGTTAACAGCTAATAATCGAGAAAGAGATGCAACTAATGTAGAGTGTGATAAGTTTAAGGAGAGTCTATTTTTCAAAAGTTACAGTACATTACTTTCTGATAAAATTCTTTTAAAGGCTTTGTCTGATAATAATTATCAATTGATTTTTTATTTACACTACTCGTTGCAATCATATGTCAAGGTTTTTGATAGTTTTAGTAATACAAATATTATTATTGCCAGTAGAAATTGTTATGATATTCCCGAGCTGCTAAAAACCAGTGCTGTGCTGGTTACCGATTATTCTAGTGTAGCTTTCGATTTTGCGTATATGAAAAAACCTGTTATCTACTTCCAATTTGATGAGGATGTTTTTCGTACTTTACAGTATGAGAAGGGATATTTTGATTATCATAGGGATGGCTTTGGACCAGTATTTAACAATGTTGGCGATGTTGTCAATTATCTGATTAAACAAATGGAAAATGATTATAAAATGGAATATCCCTATAGTAAACGTGCGAAAGATTTTTTTACCGTGCGAGATTCCAATAATTGTCTTCGGCACTATGAAGCAATAAAAGAACTGCAATAATTTATCTGATATAATATCTTGTGCTTGATTTAAGTATTTAAAAATGGTTCATATTGAGTTACAGACAACCCTAAAAATGGGAATGTACCTCATAACATCGAAATCCATTCTATGATAGCTCCAAGATCATCAAAGAAAACGTTCCTTAAACTTATGATTGAGATGAATGTGCTATTGGGTTTAAATATTGTTTGATAACAGCAAAAGGGTATAGTATAGTTGCTTTTGGCATTTAGTAAAGGCTATTACCACGTTATAAATCTGGAGGCTCGACTTTGAATAATATTATCAAATGGGCAAAACCTGTAATTCAGACGGTTATATCTGCATTATTGCTTTATATGCTTATTTCCTGTGGTCTGTTGCCTGCCAAATATCTTGGCATTGCAATCGGTGCAGTGATTGGACTTTTATTGATTACATATATTACTTCAAGAAGCGATAGTTTTGCTGCCAG
>CACZSO010000212.1 GCA_902783795.1 uncultured Eubacteriales bacterium | reverse complement strand
TGTGCCACTTCGAGACCGCTCTCATCAAAGAGCTCAATATCCAGAAAGGCAATGTCCACGCGGTTATTTTCCGCATAGCGGACAGCTTCCGTTCCGGTCTGAAATCCTACGGCGTTCACGTCCGGCAAAGCCTGGCTGATAATATGAACGAAGCCTTTTAAAATAACTGGTTCGTCCTCCACGACGATGAGGCTGGGCTGGATCTCTTCCGTTTCCTCACCGCTTAGGAGCATTTCCAGCGGGACCTGCAGAGTAGAGGCGATACGGGAGAGCATGATGATATCGGGGATACGTGATCCGCTCTCCCAGTTGCTGACAGCATTTCGAGTTACGAACAGCATATCGGCGAGTTTTTCCTGGGAAAGTTTGCGTTCAGTACGCAGTGCGCGCAGATTTTGTCCGAATTTTTCCGAAGTGATCATAGCCCTGGATCCACTGACATATTTACGATAGAGTGACGGTGTTGATCTGGTTTATATTTTTGCGAGACGAAAGAACTGCCGGACCGGCAGTTCTTTCTTATATTGCCTGATCTGGGCTGGAAACCATCAGGAGATTGAAAGAACGGGATCAATTGTCAATAATAGTATGACAGGGTGACAAATGACGTTTTTTCTGGTATTATCGGATCATGAACCTTACAAAGAGGCGGCAGGGAAAAACAGAGTGTCGGGGGTCTGCATAAGCTTTACAGGCTGGAAAGGACATATCAAGAACCGGTAAATGTCCTATGTCCTGGTTATGGGTATTTGATTTAGGAGAGGGTTGCATGAAAAGAAAGATCAGCACTGAATTTGCTTATGTCGCGGGGCTCCTGCTTATCGCCTGCGGCGTCTCCTTGATGGAACGGGCGGATTACGGGGTCTCTATGGTGGTGGCACCGGCATATCTGCTCTATCGGTGGCTTTCCCCTATGTGGAGTTTTGTCACTTTCGGCATGGCGGAATATTGTCTCCAGGCAGTGCTGCTTTTGCTGATGATGCTGCTTATCCGCCGGTTCCGTGTCTCTTTTCTGTTTTCCTTTGTTACAGCGGTCATCTATGGTTTTGTACTGGATGGGTTCATGGCATTGACCGGCATGCTCCCGGCAGCGGCCATATGGTGCCGGCTTCTGTATTATGTCTTAGGGATGATACTCTGTGCGGCCGGTGTTTCCGCCATGTTTCATACGTATATTTCTCCGGAAGTATACGAGCTGTTTGTAAAGGAAGTATCTGCCCATTTTCATGTGAATATCACCAGATTTAAGACGATATATGACATTGTGAGCTGCCTGATGGGTGTGATCATGAGTTTTCTGATCTTTGGCTTCCTGCGCTTTGAAGGCGTGAAGTGGGGCACCGTAGTATGCGCCTTGATCAACGGATGGATCATTGGCCGTTTTTCTGTTTTCTTCGACAGACACTGGGAGTTTTATGACCGCTTTCCCTTACGGAGATTTTTTGAAAAATAGATAAAACTACTGCAGGACAGACAGAAATCACACCAGATGCCAATGTATCTTCTGAAGGTATTGAAAATGGTGATGCATCTCCCTGTCATTAAAATAACCTCTTCCGTTTGGGATGGAATTATGGTATAGTAGAGGAAAGAAAAATAGATGCGGCAGCGGGCTGCTTTGATAAAATAAAGAGGTGAGTTCATGATGACAGTGAAAGAATATACCGACAGGATCGTTCAGAATGCCGGGCAGGTGATCATCGGCAAGGATGAGGTGATCCGGCAGATCGTTATCTGTTTTCTGGCCGGGGGCCATGTGCTTTTAGAGGACTTGCCCGGGACGGGAAAAACCATGCTGTTGAGAGCCTTTGCCAGGAGCATTGGCGGGGATTTCAAACGTATCCAGTTTACGCCTGACCTGCTGCCGTCTGACCTCACGGGTATCCACTTCTATAACCAGAAGGAAGGGGATTTTATCTTTATGAAGGGGCCGGTCTTTTCCAATGTGGTGTTGGCAGATGAGATCAACCGTGCCACGCCCCGGACCCAGTCAGCCCTTCTGGAGGCCATGGAAGAACGCCAGGTGTCGGTGGATGGAGAGACCTTCCTGCTGGAGGAGCCTTTCATCGTCATGGGCACCCAGAACCCCGTGGAATCCTATGGAACCTTCCCCTTGCCGGAAGCGCAGCTGGACCGTTTCTTCATGAAACTGAGTCTGGGCTATATGGAGCGGGAGCAGGAGATCTCCCTTATGGGACGCCGGGACGCGAGGGACATCATCGCAGACCTGGAACCGGTCATAAGTGCCGCTGATACTGAAGCGGCCCGGAAGGAAGCTGCAGCCGTATCAGTGACCAATGATGTAAAAGCCTATATCATGGATCTTATCGAAGGGACCCGGAACAGCGCACAGACAGCCGCCGGCGTATCGGCCAGAGGGACATTGGCCCTTTATAAAGCAGTGCAGATCTGTGCAGCCATGGCAGGCCGGGATTACGCCATCCCGGAAGATGTTAAGAAGGAAGCGGTACCGGTCCTGGCTCACCGTCTGTTAAACTCCCCGGGCAGCCACCGGGATTCGGTAAGGGTCATGGAAAGGATCCTGGCTGAGACTAAAGTACCGCTGGAAAACGTATGATCACTCTGATTATGATCGGAATGGCAGTACTGATCATGGTACTGCAGTTCGCGGTCGCGCCGAAAGCATCACGACATCTGATGCTGCATTACAATTTTGATACCCAGCTTGCCGAACCGGGCGAAAAGATCGCCTTTTCCGGCAGGCTGGATAACAACTGGTTTTTGCCGGTGATCTATCTGAATTTTTATGAATATATGCCCAAGGGGGCGGTGATCTCGGGGAAGGAAGATAACCGGGAAAATCACCGCCTGTTTCTGTTGCCTTTCCGCAGCTATCAGCATGCGCTGCTGTTCACGCTGCCGAAACGGGGAGTTTACCGGAGAGGGAAATATTATCTGGAGACCGGTGATTTCCTGGGGTTTAAGTCCTGGGTCTCCTCGGAAGATATGGACGCCAATATTACGGTGATGCCCAAACTCTGTACGGATGAGGAGATCCTTAAGGTGCTGGGCGGCTATATGGGCGATATTTCTGTCAGGCGCTTTATCATGGAGGATCCGGTGCTGACCCTGGGATACAGGGAATATACCGGCCGGGAACCCATGAAAAAGATCTCTTGGAAATATAGTGCCAAAGTGGGACGGCTGATGGTCAAAAATAGTGACTACACTGTGGATGCCAATGCTGCTGTCGTTTTGAATATGGCTTCGGGCAGTGAGGAAGAAAAGGAAAAAAGTTTTGAGATCGTCCGGACTGTCTGTGAACAGCTGGAACAGGAAAGGATCCCCTATCAATTCCTTTCAAACGGAGATGCCGGAAATCTGGAAGAAGGTTTTGGGAAAAAGCATATCGATCAGCTGATGATGAACCTGGGCCGTTCCAGGCTGCAGGGGTATTTTACTTTTGACAGTCTGATCGAGCGCTGCATCCGGGAACGAAAGAAGAGCCGCAGCTATTTTATTATCAGTGCGCCCATGACGGATGAGGAACGGGAAGCCCTTATCCTTCTGGAACGTTACAGCGAATATGAGCTTTGTGTGCTGGAAGCGGAGGTGGACCGGGATGATGCTGATTAATGCCCTGAAAACGGTCTGTGACTTCCTCCTGTACTTTACCTTTGCCTCCTTATTTGCTGCCTACATGAAGGCATGGTTTTTGATGGGGGCAGTGCTTCTCCTGGCTTTCCTGTCCTCCCTGATCCTGCAGAGGACTAAGGGAACATGGCCGGCCAGGATCCTTTGCGGCCTGCTGCCGGCGCTGGGACTTTTAGCGGCGCAGGACCTTGCACAAGTGTTGATCACTGTGGTGGCCATTGCCTTTTATTGTGTCCTGATCATAGCCGGGAAGAATGAGATCCATTATGAGGATTATAAAGCCTGGTTCGCTCTTCCGGCGGTACCTGTCATTACTGTATTCGTCATCTGTTTCGGTCAATGGCCCATCCGTCCTGCAGCGACGGTGTGTGCGGCTTTATATCTGTTTCTGGGGGTGTTGGTCCTCAGAGGAAAAAGGATAGGCTATAACGCAAACATTAAGCTGAGGCTGATGAACTTCGGAAGTCTGGCTGGCGCCTTAGGACTGGGTATCCTGGCCTGCCTGCTTCTGTATGTGATCCTGAGCCATTCGGGGAAGATCCTCGAATACGTGATGATGCCTATCGGCCTTCTGTTCAACGGCCTGGCCTATGTGCTTACGATATTCGGCAACTGGCTGGTGCGGCGCCAGCCAGAGGAGACGGCAGCGACGACAGAGGCTGAGAGCACGACAGCCCCGGCGATGCCTGATAACGGAGGGGCATTGCCCAAACCGGGAGAGGACGATATTTATGTCACGGCCACCATGATCATCCGGATCCTCTTCATCCTCCTGGTCATAGCGGTCATTATCTATCTTCTGTACCGGTTTTACATCATGCTCCGAAGGGTGAAGAAGGAAGAGACGGAAGGGGCTGATGAGATCGAAGAAGGCGAGAGTGAACAGTTCTTTTTCCGCCGGAGCCGGTGGAAGAAAAAGAAGAAAACAGCCGCTCCTTCCAATAACGAGAAGATCCGGAGAATCTATAGAGAGTATCTGTATTGTGTCAAGGCCTATGGGGCCGAGATCGATCGCCAGTCCACCTCCCAGGATGTACTGGAAGCGTCGGACAGCCTGATGGCGCTTGACGGGTCAGAACGTTTAAGAGAGCTTTATATCCGCGCCCGGTATCATGATAGTGAAGAGATGAGCGACGCGGAGGTGGAAGAGGCAGAAACACTGCAGCGGAATATCCGGGAACAGCTGGCGGCGGAAAAGGCCCGCAGCTCAGCCGCAGGAAAGACCGGAGAGTAAAAAAGGAGGCAAAAGCCATGGAAACCATCGATGGAAAGTGGATCATGAACGGATGTGCTGATTCGGATCCGGAGTGTATTAAAACCGCCGATGAACTGGCGGATCTTATAAAGAATGTCGGGTTCCTTCCGCTGTTTTCAAATGAGATCAGGGGGTTTTCTGTGGAGGAAAGGACATCTGTAACCTCCTGGTGGACAGGGGATCCGGACATTGACCCCTGGGAATGGAGGATCATCCTTTCCCGGCATCCGGAGATCGTCTACGGGAAGTTTTTTGATAAAAAAGCCGGCTTTGTCCATAAGGATGTGTTTCCTTATTTCGCGAACTACCGCCGGAACGGCTATGATTTTGACGCCTTGTATGAAGACGGACTGGCCTCTTTCAGGGCGAATAAGATCATGACAGCCATGGAGCTGGATGAGGAGGCTGTGGGCACGGAGATCCTGTCCAATGAGCTGAAAGATAAGGCAGGATTCGGGAAGAAGGACGGAGAGAAGAACTTCAGCGGCATCCTGACCGATCTTCAGATGCAGACCTATCTCATAGCCTATGACTTCCGGCAGCGGAAGAATAAAAAAGGCGAGGAATACGGCTGGCATATAGCCTGTATGGCCACGCCTGAGACCAAGTGGGGCTATGATTATATAGCCACCGGGTATAAAGAAGATCCGGAAGCCTCCTGGCAAAGGATCGTGGATCATATGCACCAGCATTTCCTGGAAGTAGAGGATGACATGATCTGGAAGGTGCTGGGCATCAGCTATAACCATGCGGCGCCGAAACCTGCGAAGGTGAAGAAGAAGGCCGTCCGTGGGCCGAAGACGTGGATCATTCCGGCAAATCCGAAGTACTATGATATCATCCACGCATTTGATCATACAGATGTGATCAACTGGAAGCAGGGCGCCGGCATCAAAGAAGGGGATACGGTCTTTCTCTATGTGGCTGCGCCTTTCTCAGCCATCTTCTATCAATGTGAGGTGCTGGAAACGGACATCCCCTATGAATTTGCAGATGAGAATCTGACCATCAAGACTTTGATGAAGATCCGGCTTTTAAGACGCTATGATCCGGAGAAATTCACCTTTGAAGTCCTGAAGAAAGAGTATAGTATCTTTGCTGTGAGAGGGCCCAGAGGGATACCGGATGCACTGAAAGAAGCATTGGACAAATAAGAGAATAGGTCATGCTCCTGATAACACGACTTTTTTTAGTTTCTTCTTGACAATTCAAAATATATTTGATAAAATATAATCGTATCAAATGGAAAGAGGAGGAACGCCCTATGGAATATGATTATCATGAAGCTATGAAACTGGCGAATCAGCTTTGTTTTCCGCTTTATGCGGCTTCCAGAAGCGTAGTCAGTCTCTACACACCCTGGCTGAAGCCTTTAGGCCTGACCTATACCCAGTATATAGTCCTTCTGGTGCTGTGGGAAAAGGACGGGATCACGGTGGGGGAGATCTGTGACAGACTGATGCTGGACAATGGGACATTATCGCCTCTTTTAAAGAAAATGCAGCAGGCCGGCTATATCGAAAGGAAGCGGAGCGAAAAAGATGACCGTGTGGTCCTGATCACGCTTACCGACGAAGGAAGGGCCTTGCAGGAGAAAGCGAAGGACGTGCCCGGAAAGGTGGCCGGTTGTATCGACCTGTCCCCTGAGAAAGCACAGCAGCTGTATTCCTTGCTGTATGAACTTATGGAAAACCAGAAGAACAGAGGACTGTAATCAGAAAAAGGAGTAACACAGATGAAGACAGTTTATGATTTCACAGTAAAAGACAGACAGGGTAATGAAGTGAATCTTTCCGAATATCAGGGCAAAGTGCTTTTGATCGTCAATACCGCCACGGGCTGTGGTTTTACGCCGCATTATGAACCGCTGGAAGCCATGTATAAGGAATTCAGGGACAAAGGTTTTGAGATCCTGGACTTCCCCTGCAATCAGTTTGCCAACCAGGCGCCTGGCACGGATGATGAGATCCATGATTTCTGCACCATCAAGTTCGGTACGGAGTTTCCGCAGTTTGCGAAGATCAATGTGAATGGTGAGGATGCGGATCCGCTGTTTGCCTATATTGCCACGGAGAAGCCCTTCGAAGGCTTTGGCAAAGGTCTGAAATTCGCGGCTCTGAAGAAATTCTCTGATATGAATAATAAAACCTTTGGCGACAAGGCTTACATCAAGTGGAACTTTACGAAATTCCTGGTGGACCGCGAGGGTAATGTCATATCCCGCTTCGAGCCCACTGTTGATATGGAAGAAGTGCGCGCTGCCGTCGCTTCTGAACTGGAGAAATAACTCTACTGATAAGTACCCCGGAAAAAAGTTTCCGGGGTACTTTGCTTATATCTATGGGTCAGAATAAGAGGACGATGTTATGGTTAAGATCTATGTTACGGGAGATAATCATTTCGGAAAGAAATATGACAGGTATCCAGAGATCAAGGAAAAGCTTATAGACAGTCGGTTTGAAGTGCTTAAGGATATGGTCCGGAAAGCAGAGGCCGAAGGCTGTGAGCTGTTTATAGTCACGGGTGACCTTTTTGATAATATTAATACAATCAAGGCCGCAGATGTGAAGCGGGTCGTGGAAATATTGGCGGCTTTTACGGGCAATGTGATCGTGCTTCCGGGAAACCATGATTATTACACAGGGGAAGAGAAGGTCTGGAAGGATTTTGAAAATGCACTTTCTTCTGTCGACCATAATATAACCTTGATAAAAGAATTTAAACCCTTCAGCTTTGATGCCGGAGAGGAAAATGTCGTGATCTATCCGGCGTTTTGCCAGTCTAAACATTCGAAAGAAAATAATCTGGGATGGATCAGGGAAGCTGATATACAAAGGGACGGCGTGATCAACATTGGTCTGGCCCACGGAGCCATTCAAGGGGTCACACCGGATATGAAGGAAGAATATTTCCTTATGACAGAAAGTGAGCTTTTAAGCATCCCGGTGGATGCCTGGCTGATCGGACATACCCATATCCCCTATCCGGATGTTTTGAAGGAGGATAAAGACACAGCAGGCTATAAGGTGTTTAATGCCGGCACCCATGAGCAGACGGATCTCCACAATAATACAGAGGGAAACGGCTTTATCATTTCCATTGAAAAACAGGGGTCAGAAGCCCGTGTGCTTGCCAGGAAACATGTGTGCGGCAGGATACATTTTTACGATCTGGATATCCAGGTGAGGCCCGACAGTGAGACAGCTTTGGCAGATGCTGTGAAAGAGGCCATAGCGGGTAGAGACAGGAACGCCGTGATCCGCCTCAAGGTTTCCGGTTCTGTAAAACAGGCAGAATACCAGGAAAAGGAAAAGGTCTTCCGGGAGCTTCTGGGCAGCTTCCTCACTTATGAGAAAGAAGACCATGAACTGAGCGAAGAGATCACTATGGATAAGATCCGTGAGGAGTTTGCAGAAACCAGTTTTGCAGCGCGGTTCATGGAAGAACTCATGGATAATGCTGCAGAATTACAGATGGCGTATCAGCTGCTAAAGAGCTGCAATGAGAACTAAACAGAGGGGATCATCATGAGAATCAAACGTTTGGAATGTGACCAGTTCGCAGGGCTTACGGGGAAAGACCTTGAATTTGAGAAAGGCCTTAATATCATCGTAGGAGATAACGAAAGCGGCAAGAGCACTATCGTGGACCTGATCTATCAGCTGCTGTTTAAAAACGCGAAACTGGACGGCAGGAGTGATTCGGATTTTATCGATAAGTATTTCCCCAAAAAGGTCAGCGGACCTCAGGGAGATGTGATCGATGGCGTGATCGTTTTAGAGACGTCCGAAGGTACCTATAAACTGAGAAAAGAATGGGAAAAGGGGACGGGCAGCTGCCGTCTCACACTGCCGGATGGAACATTGATCAAGGATAATACAAAGATCAATGAGATCCTGACAAAAGAACTGAAGCACCGCGCCGGCGTATATAATGAGATCGTATTTGCTTCCCAGAAGCGGGACCAGAAGGCTATCGAAAGCATCATGAAAGCCCTGGGGAAGAAAGCCGATGTATTATCTGATACCCGGGAAGATCTTACGTCTACCCTGACCCAGGCAGCCCTGGAGACCGGCGGCGTGTCTCTGGACAAACTGGAAAAAACTATTAAAAATAACATGGACAGCCTCATTGGACGCTGGGACATAAATGCCGATGTACCGGAAGGCGGCCGTAAACGGGCTTCCTACAGGGATGGGTGGACCTCTGGAGCCGGCTCCATAGTCAAGGCCTATTATGAGGTTGATAAAGTCCGGGAAAAACAGACTGAAGCAGAGAATGCAGAACGTGCGGCAGAGGCGGAAAAAGCCAGCATCAAGACGCTGCAGATAAAGAAAAAAGAGGCTGAAAGCATGTGGTCAGAATTCCAGAGATTCAGAGGTCTGCTGGGACAGATCTCTCTTCTGAATAAAGCTATTAAAGATCTGGAAGGAAGACTCAAAGAACAGAACAGTGCACTTACAAGCTGGCCCTTATTGAGCCGTGACATTAAAAAAGCAAAAGAGCTTCAGGTCAGACAAAAACAGGCGCAGATCCATGACCTTTTTGTTAAGGCAGAACCTGCTTACCAGACATGCCTGGAGCAGGCAGCGACGCTTGAAAAGCTGAAAGAGATCAGTACTTCGGACCTGCAGGATCTGAGGAATCTGAATAACAGGAAGCAAAAGGAAGAAAGCAAATTAGCCGGCATGAATCTGGCTGCCAAGATCAAAAAGCTGGGTGAAACCGACATTAATATTACGACAGCAGCTTCCGGCGAAGTCCTGGATCTTTCTGATGGGGAAGTTCAGATCACAGAAGCTGTCAACATTAATATCCCGGGTGTCGTGGATATCCAGCTGATGCCGAGGGGCGTGGATGTGGAGGCCGTTAAGCAGGATCTGGCTGATCTTGAAAAGCAGATCAGGGTTCTGCATGAGAAATATGAAGTCTGCAGCCTGGACGAACTCCAGAAAAAATCAGATGATTATATAAAGGCTAAACAACAGGCAGATAAATCGAAACTAGAGATGGAAAGGATCCTGGGGGATCTCACTTGGGAAGAACTGGCGGCACAAAATGAGCTGGTTCCGGCCGGGATCGAGACCGAGGCTGAGATCAAACGGCAGATCACAGCTCTATGCGGACCAAAGACGATAGAAACATACATTGGCGGTCTGGAAACGACTCTTGGTACTTATAAAGAGAAGTACATAAGCATAGATGACTTGAAGACATCTGTCAGGAACCTGGATCAGGAAAAAGAAACTAACCAGAAGAAATTGGATTCTATGGAGGAGATACCGGAGGAATTCCGGGGGATCCAGGATCCGGAGAAGTATGATAAAGATCTTCAGGATAAAATAAATGATTATGAGGATCAGATCAATATTCACAGGGGCAGGCTTAGTGAAGCGGAGAGAAAACTGGGCGATAAGACAGCAGAAGAGTATGCAGAGGAACTGCAGGATAAGGAAGCAGTTCTGGAGGCACTGAAAGAAGAATATAAGCATTGGCTGAATATATATCATACTTTCCTGCGGCTGAAAGAGCAGACCGGCGGGAATCCTGTGGAAGATATTGAGACTAAGTTTCGGGAGTATCTGGACGTGATCACTTCCGGCAGCCTTAAGCTTAATTCTATGGATGAGCAGATGGCTGTGAAGCTGGCGAGCGGGCCCTACGCCCTGACCTATGACATCCTTTCGGATGGCACCAAGGACACCATTTCGCTGGCTTTCAGACTGGCTATGCTGGAGCATCTGTTTCCGGAGGGCGATGGCCTGGCAGTGTTTGATGATCCATTTACAGATATGGATGCCAGACGTGTGGAGCAGTCCTGTCAGCTGATCCAGAAATTTGCGGAGAATAACCAGGTGATCTTTGTGACCTGTGACGAGAAATATAAGGCGCTTATGTCAGGCAATGTGGTCACGGTGGTGAGATAAAAAGCTCCTGGACC
>CACZSO010000211.1 GCA_902783795.1 uncultured Eubacteriales bacterium | reverse complement strand
GCTGTAAGGTCCGCCGGAATCTTTCACACAGATAGACACATCTTTTTCCGTACATTTCAGACCCTCGCCTACACAGCCCATATCCACGGAGATGGCTTCCGTCACACCTTCCGGTACGGAACCGCTGCCTCCATGGCCCACTTCTTCATACACCGTTATATGGGCATAGGCCTTGCGTTCCGGCACGATCTTTTCTTCTGCCATATACTTCGCCAATCCCAGAATAATGCCTACCGACAGTTTATCATCCAGAAACCGGCTCTTGATATAGCCGGACGATGTCACGACAGACCGCGGGTCAAAGCATACGATATCGCCCACGGCTATGCCTAAGGCTTCCGTGTCTTCCGCACTCTTTACATCCTCATCCAGCACCACTTCCGTGGTGTCAAAAGACCGCTTGGTGTCTCCGTATTTCAAATTTACATGGACAGAGGCATTGATGAGCTGCAGGGTCCCGTCATAGACTTTTCCGTCACGGGTACGCACCCGTACATTCTCCGCTTCTCCATTCTCTGCCCTCATGCCGCCTAAAGGGGTGATCCTCAGACGGCCGTTGCTCTTCACTTCTGCCACCATGCCGCCCAGGGTATCTGTATGGGCTTCTAAAAACAAAGCATCATTTACATCACGGCCGCCCAGATCGATCAGGACGCCGCCCTTTTTCGTGATCTCAGCCTGAAAGCCCAGGGAGGTAAATTCCTGACATACCCAGGAAGCCGCCTCCTTCGTATAGCCGGTGGGGCTGTCGATGGCCAGCAGTTCCATGGTCTTTTGGACCGCAAATTCTGTATACTTTTCTAATGACATATAAACTCCTTCACTGCAGAAACCTATATTCCTGCAAACAGCTTATTTTTTCTTCCTCACGGAATAACCGAAGGTACCCAGGATCTTTCCCAGGGCCCGGTATTCTCCGTGGGAATAGGCGATCAGCCGGCACCGGTCCATATCAAACCGGTCCTTTTCATCAAAATACTGCTCATCTGCGCACACAGAAACCACTTCACCGATGAACATATCGTGAGAGCCTAATTCCAGCACCTGTCTCACCCGGCATTCGATATTGACCGGGCTTTCTTTTACAAGAGGCGCTGAGACTTTCTGAGCCTTTTCCTCATGAAAACCAGCCATCTCCCACTTATTGACGTCCCGTCCGGAAAGCACGCCGCACAGGTCCACGCCC
Organism: uncultured Eubacteriales bacterium; assembly: GCA_902783795.1. Taxonomy (GTDB): domain Bacteria; phylum Bacillota; class Clostridia; order Lachnospirales; family Lachnospiraceae; genus UBA1267. Next base: position 3,899 of record CACZSO010000211.1, on the reverse strand, counting down.
TTTATCATGGGCTCCGTAGTAAGATTTACCACGAATTCCCCGGTTTCTGAGATCAGCTGATGGGTCAGCCGCGACTTCTTTATACTGACAGAAAGCATAGGCGGATCCGAGCACACCGTCCCGGCCCAGGCGGCCGTCATCAGGTCACTCTTTCCATCTTCTCCTCTGGCGCTGACCAGCACTGCCGGGACCGGATACAGCATGTTCCCGGGCTTCATCGACCGTTTCGCCATGCCTTATTCTACCCGGATGGTCTTGATGACCTGAGGCTCTAAGGGTTTATCGCGGCGGTTTCTGGGCGCATTGACGATCCTGTCAGCTTCCTCCATCCCGGTGAGCACTTTGCCGAAAGCGGCATAGCTTCCATCCAGGTGAGGGGCGGCCTCCACCATGATAAAGAACTGAGAGCCGGCGGAATCAGGATCCATGGCCCTGGCCATAGACAAGACGCCCCGCTCATGCTTCAGATCATTCTTCCAGCCATTAGACGTAAATTCACCCTTAATGGTGTAGCCGGGGCCGCCGGTGCCCATGCCGTCAGGGTCGCCGCCCTGGATCATGAAGCCGGGGATGACCCGGTGGAAGATCAGGCCGTCATAAAAGCCTTCGTTTGCCAGTTTTTCAAAGTTAGCCGCACTGATAGGCGCGATCTCATCGTAAAGCTCGCCTGTCATCTTAGCGCCGTTTTCCATCTCGATCACAAATGTCTTCATGTTTTATCTCCTTATCATTGATTATTCAAAAGCCAGACGATCCCTTTCGCCATCCGTTTTCCTGAATCTCCGAAATGGCCGCCCGGATTCATTTCATAAATGACACGCTCCGCGTGAGGCTCCTGTTTCAGCCGCCGTTCCATGGTCTTATAACAGTCTCCCACGGTCTTCATCAGAGGATCTTTACTGTTCGATTCTTTCCCGCCCAGACTAAGATACACCTTCACGCCTTCTGCAGGCCGATGTTCTTCCGTATATTCCATAAACTGCGGAAACCATAAGGACCCGGAGACACAGGCGCATCCGGCCAGCACATCTGTCTGATACAGCGCATACAGGGCAAACAGCGCCGACAGCGAATAACCCAGGGTATAGAACCGTCCGTTAGTCTCCAGATGTTCTTTCACATAGGGAACCGCGGTCTCTGTCAAGAATTTCAGTGTCTCTGCCGCGCCGCCCTCAAAATGTTCACCGTTGGGCGTATCTGCTTTCCAGGGGGAATAATCTCTGCCCCAGTCTTCGCAGGTATATACAAAGAGGGTATAGTCCTCCTCTTTGGGCCGCATCTGCCGCACATACTCCAGGATCGGCTCATGGGGATCCTCCCGCACTCCTGTTCCCAGGAAAAACACGGGACCGCCGCTTCCTTGTGTATAAACTTCACAATTTCTGCCTTCCAGGATCATAGCTGTCTCTTTCACTCCTGCCGCTGGGTAACGGTCGTGCCCGGCTCTACTGAATGGGTGAGCCACACATTGCCGCCGATCACACTATGGTCTCCGATGGTGACATCGCCGCCCAGGATGGTGGCGCCGGCATAGATGACCACATGATCCCCTACATTCGGATGCCGCTTGATGCCTTTCACCAGGGTCCCGTCTTCATGCACCGGGAAGCTCTTCGCTCCCAAGGTCACGTGCTGATACAGCTTCACATGCTTTCCTATGACCGTGGTCTCGCCGATGACCACGCCGGTCCCATGGTCGATGAAAAAGTATTCGTCGATAGAGGCGCCGGGGTGGATATCGATGCCGGTCTTCCTGTGAGCATATTCTGTCATGATACGGGCGATCAATGTCTCCCCCATCAGGTACAGCTCGTGGGCGATGCGGTAGATGCCGATAGCCAGGAAGGCCGGATAAGCCAATATCACTTCATCCGTGCTTTTGCAGGCAGGGTCGCCTTCATAGCCGGCTACCACATCTTTTTTCAGCATACTGAAGATCCCCGGCAGGGCATTCACCAACCGCTCTGCCTTTTCTTCTGCCTCCTTTTTGTCATTGGTCTTTTTAAGTGCTGACAGAAGATAACCGGTGCCGATCTCCAGGAAAGCATGGCGGGAATCCTCTTCATCGACCTTCAGGTTAAGCTTAACATAGCCGGGAAACATGGCATCCATGAAAAAAAGCAGGGCTTTTACGATGTCCTCTCTGAAGCCTTCAAAATGCCCCGAAAAATCATGTCCCTTTTCCCTTGAGTCCTGGTTCAGTTGTTCGGCAATATTCTTTAGATCCATAGTTTTAACGCTTTCTAACGGTGATTTATGACTTGTGTCAGTTTATCATTTTCGTAAACAAGGGTGAGTTCGATCTCCTGTTCCCCTTCCAGCATCCTGGTCAGGAAATACCGGTCCCCTTCCCAGGTTGGATAGGACAATATTTCTTCCTTCGGGACCCAGCGCAGCTCACCCTCCGCACAGTTCTCCAAAAGTTCCCCGGAGAAATCATCACTGCTGTACAGGTACATTTCTTCTGCTTCGTATCTGTCATTTCTGAAGTGGATGATGCCGTAGAAATGTACGGAATTCAGGATCAGTCCCGTTTCTTCAAAGGTCTCCCGCTTTACGCATTCTTCCGGGGTCTCTCCCTCTTCCCGTTTTCCGCCGACCCCTATCCATTTTCCTTCGTTCAGGTCGTTTTCTTTTTTGTTGCGGTACATCAGCAGGATCTTATTATCTTTTTCAATATAGCAAAGTGTTGTATCGATCATAGCTTTATTATCATAGCACAGATTCCGCTTTCTGTCACCAGATATTAAAGAGCTCCGGCATGTGCCGAAGCTCTTTAACCTGCTTGAAAGTGTCTTAATCCGGAATCTCTCTCAGCTGTTTTGCCACTATAGATGCTGCCTGTTCATCACGGGTGATGAGCAGGATGGTGTCGTCCCCGGCGATGGTGCCTAACACGCCTTCAAATTCCATGCCGTCAAAGGCGGCGCAGACTGCCTGAGCCATGCCGGTAGAAGTATGGATCACCACCTGGTTCAGCACATTGTCCACCTGTTTTACTGAGTTCTTAAACAGTTGGTAGAACTGGGATGATGCTTCCCGGTTTTCGGTCTTTCCTGCGGTCTGGTATGCGTACACGCCGTTGCTTTTTACGACTTTTACCAGGTGCAGTTCTTTGATGTCTCTCGACAAGGTAGCCTGGGCTACGTCGAAGCCATATTCATCCAATGCCTCAGCCAGGGCTTTCTGGGTGGAAATGTCTCTCTGAGAGATCAGTTTCAGGATCATTTCCCAACGTGAAGCCTTATTTAGATCCTCCGTGGTCTTTTTTCTCGCCATATCCTTTTATTTTCTCCCTTTTGGAATAAAATCCATTACATTAAATAAAATCTAACATAAACCACCCCTACTGTCAAGAGGCACTTCGCATCCTCCCTGCTGTATGTGGCCTCCACTGCTGTGCATGGCCTCCACTCTACTTACTGGCCCCGGTAGTGTACGTGGCTTCCACTCTACTTACTGGCCTCGATAGTGTAAGTGGCCTCCTCTTTGCATACCGGCCTTTCTACTGTACATGGCCGCCCCTCTACTTACTGGCCTCGCTGCTGTACGTGGCCTCCATTTCAGTGTGTGTACCTGCCAAGGGGAGCATATAGTACTTCTCCGGGAGGCGCTTCCGCTTGGGTCCGGTGCCCTAACGGCACGTAAGCTCGCCTTCACCCTAAGGGTTTGCCTCGCTAAGTACCGAGACCGGACACACTCCCGGAGAAGTACTATATGTTCCCTTTAACGGGGCGGAGTGGGCTGGAAGGGGTGCCCGAGAAATTCTTCAAATGACATACTACGTACGGTGTAGACACATGTATTATGGCGCGTTTCTTTTTCAGACGAGCAGGTGGTGCCTATTTACGAAAACTCAGTCCATGAATGAAGCATACTGATCAAGCTGTCCTCGAGAT
>CACZSO010000210.1 GCA_902783795.1 uncultured Eubacteriales bacterium | reverse complement strand
GAAGGGGGAGACCACCGGATCCGCCAGTTCCCAGATCTTTCCCTGAGGATCTTTAAAAGCACCGTCACCGTAGATCATGACTTCTACGTGTTTCCCGGTCTTCTCATATAACTTTTTCTGAATACCTTCCACCAGGTCCTGGCTCTTATGGGGGAACAGTTTAACCTTCTCTTCCGTAGCCTTATTCGAGCCTAAAAGACCATAAGCTTCATTATAGCCGGAACCATTGACAGGTGCATTCATGATCTCGTCCATGCCATAAACGATCTCCGCACCGGCTTCCTTCAGGATGCGTTTGGTGCGCTTCCGGGTATGGATATCACAGGGAAGCACCTTCTTCGTATAATCCAGGATGGCTTTCGGCTGATTAGCAAAGATGATCTCCGCTTCCGCGCCGCATTCCTTGATCAGATCCATATAGAATGCCACATAATCCACCCCGGTGAAGGGATGCTTATATTCACCGAACAGTTCCCGGTACTTTTCCAATGTCAATACATCGCTGTAGGGATTAACGCCGGCTTCATCCACCATATCCAGAGAAACCAGCTCATTGCCCACCTCATCTGAAGGATAAGACAGCATGAGCACGACCTTCTCGCAGCCCATGGCAATGCCTCTTAAGCAGATGGAGAAACGGTTGCGGGACAATATAGGGAAGATCACGCCTACCGTACCGCCGCCGAATTTATTCCTGACATCAGCAGCTATATCTTCTACAGTACAGTAATTACCCTGGGCCCTGGCCACGATGGATTCCGTGATGCCGATAACATCCCGGTCACGCAGTTCAAAACCTTCACTCTCGGCTGCCTTTAAAATGCTCTCGGGAATCAGTTCGGAAAGATCATCTCCTTCCCGGAAAATAGGACAGCGGATGCCCCGTGAAACTGTACCGACTAAGCGTTCGCTCATATGTATTTACCTCCTCTTCCTGATACAGGACCCCTCTCTTTTCTGATGCCCTGCTGTTCACTTAAAAACACGCTTTGCCTAACATAAGCAAAGCCCTTTTGATCACCGTTATTTTAATACATTACACGGTGAATTTCAAACTTTTTTTGAAAAACCCACGTCTTATTCAGGCAATGTATCAGTAGACCTTTTCGATCTCTCCTTCAATGCCATACTCCTCCCGGAATTTCTTCAGGTCCCGGTCCCCCGTGATCAGCATCACATCCTCGATATGGCCGCTCTGCTTATCCTTAAAACCAGCCACCATCTCACCGGTACAGATACTGCACTTCAATACCGGCACCTTCCTCTCCTGATCATAAAACGCAGGCCTCGCGTTCTCCTTCTTCCTCTGGAACATAGTCAGTTTCATAAAAAACCTCCTGACAGGATCAAAGTCCCTGTTTTATGAAAATACAATAAACCTTTTATATTATAATCCCACTTCTTTTTCACATCAACCAGTTTTTTCATCATCCACAAATTTTCATCCACCAAACCCCCACCACACTGCCAAAGTAAGTGGAGGGGCAGCCACAGCACGAGGGGGCCGCTGCATAAAGCAGCGGCCCCCTCGTGCTTATGAAACCAACCCCCTTATCGGAACAGTACAGGGGAAGCGTTATAGAAGTACTGGGGTGCGAAGAAGTCCCCGTGGAAATAGTCGGATACCGCGAAAAAGAGGTTATTCTTTTCGGGATCCCTGCCGTAAGAGAAAACATCGGCAGAAGGAATGTACTGCATCTGCTCAGTCATAGCCCTGACATCCTCCGGCCCCCCATTACAAGCATAAATAAAGAAGGGCAGATCCGGATGTTCTTTTACAGGTGCCGACAGATATTCGACCACTTCTTCCTTGCTCGGAGGATCCTGTATGGATTTACCCGCCGTGGTCATGCAGCTCATGGGCACATAGTAGCGGAAATATTCAAAGGCATTATGGAACATGTACCAGGTGGCGACACAGCCTCTGGAATAGCCGCTGAACAGCCGGTGATCCCGTGATTCTTTTACAGACTGCTCATCCGCTGCCTCAAGATAGGTATGGTAATGCGTCTCCACTGCCGGGATCAGATCCTGTGTGATCTCTTTCCAGAAATTTGGCTTCACCCCAGGATAATTCCCGTCGCCAGCCGGGACATTGCCGGTCTTCCGCCGCTCTTCCACATCCTTCGTGACATCGAAATAATAAGTGGTGAACACCATGATGCACGGCTCCATCCCTTCTGTATAGAACAGACGGTCCAGCATCACCTTAGCCATATCCCGCTTGAAAAACTCAGGATCTCCGGTATTCCCATGCTGGAAGTAAATGACATTATACTTTCTTTCGGCATCAGCCGGGTCATAACACCAGGGCAGATACACATTGGCATATTTCTGATAAGTCATCCCGTCTTCATAGGCCGATGTTTCGTACTCAAACCGCTCGATACGTCCGGTTTTTTCCGGGATGATATCGTCTGCCTTATGGTTCTTCATGAAGGCTTCCAGCCGGCCTTTGAAGGCTTCGGGAGCTTCACTGATCTCACGGCTGAAATCTGGATTCAGTGCTGTATTTTCAACAAAATAAGTCTCGAAGGGGATCTCTTCCCCAGGTTGTGTCCTTTTTTCGATCAGCATTTCTGTACTCCTTTCTGTGTATCTTTTCCCCTTACATCTTAGGACAATGTTACGTCTTATTATTTTTCTTAAAATCTTCTGATCTCGTCCACTGTTTTCCTGTCCAGCCGCTTTACTATCTCTGTCAGAAGCCGGATGGTATTCCGGTAGTCATCGTAGTGGATCATGCTGGTGGGGGTATGGGCGTACCGTGAAGGAACGTTCAGTACCAGTACCGGGCATCCCGCTCCTGCTTCCTGGAATTCACCGGCATCCGTCCCGCCGCGCTGCAAAAGGGCTGTCTGATAAGGGATCTTGCACTCTTCCGCCACAGAAGCCGCAAACTTCAGAAGCTTCCGGTTAGAGATGGTCGCGCTGTCCATCACGCAGAGTTCCGGTCCTTTGCCCAGGCTGCTGCCCTCATGGGCGCCGCCCGGAATATCGTCAGCTATTCCCACATCCAGGGAAAACGCGATCTCCGGCTGCGCCAGAGCCGCCAGTGTTTTCGCGCCTCTGGTGCCAACTTCTTCCTGGACACTTCCGCCGCCGATGAACACATTCGGATGGCCCTGTTCTTTCAGCTGTTCCATGGTCCTTAAGGCCACAGCGCAGCCGATCCGGTTATCCCAGGCCTTATTTACGAGATATTTCCCGCCGGGGCCCAGTCTTCTGAAATTTCCGGAAGGTTCTATAAAGTCTCCGATCCTGACCCCCAGCTCTTCCGCTTCTTCCTTGCTTTTACAGCCGATGTCCATCACCAGCTGCTCGATCTCCGGGAACTTGTCAAAAGGCGCTCCGGGTCCCAGCGAACACAGAGCTTCCACCGGTCCCTTGTCCGTATGTATGGTGAAATGCTGGGAAAGCACCCCGGACACAAAGAAAAATCCGCAGCGGGAGAATTTGACAAAACCATCGTTCGTAATGGCACGTACCATGAATCCCACTTCATCCATATGCCCGACGGCCAGGACCCTGGGGCCATCTTCTCCGTGATATGCCAGCAATGAACCCAGTCCGTCTGTGACGATCTTGTCAGCCAGGTCTACGTACTGTTTCCAAAGATAATCTCTGACCGCCCCTTCATGCCCGCTGGTTCCCTGGATATCCGTCATCTCTTTAAGAAAACGGAGCTCAGGATCTCTGGCAGACAGTTTTTCGCCTTCTGTCTTTTTGCTGCTCATTTTTGCTCCTTATAAGACTGTTTTATCGGGTGCTGCCGCATCCCATCAAAATTGCGGAATGAGGCCCTGGATCTGTGAATCTTCTGCTGCCTTTTCCACAGCCAGCGGCAGGACACGCAGGAACTCTTCCACTTCTTCCTCGGTATTGTATATGCCAAGGCTGATGCGCACCATGCCGGGGGTTTCGGCATCCGTGCAGTTTTCGAAGCCTACCACATCGTGATCACTGATCCCCATCAGGCGCCATACATAAGGATGTGCACAGAAAGCGCCGCGTCTGGTGGCTACGCCTCCCATATCGGACAGATGAGCAGCGATCCTCGTGGTATTAGCTGTTGTATAGTTAAAAGTGATCACTCCCACGCGGTCTTCTATATTGTCACAATCTCCGTAAAGGATGATGTCAGGCTGTTCCTTCAGACCGTCGATCAGTTTTTTCATCAATACCTGTTCATGCTCCTGGATGGCGTCAAACCCGATCTCCTTAAGAATATCGATGGCTTTTCCCAGACCTATGATACCGGCATAGTTCGGGGACCCGGCTTCGTAGTTATAGGGATACCCGTTATAAAGCTGCCAGTCGTCACCCACTAATGTGATGGTCCCGCCGCCATAGAATTCCGGCATATGGGCATCCATGATATCCCAGGGACCTATAATGGCACCGCCGCCGTAGGGAGAATACATCTTATGGGCGGAAAAGACAAAGAAGTCAATGTTTTCAGCGGGATCACCCGTGGTCATCCTGAACTCGCGGTGAGCCACGATCTGCGCACCGTCCACGATGATCTTTGCTCCATGGGCATGTGCCATTTTCGCGATCCGGTGGACATCTGTCACATAACCGGTAACATTGGATGCTGCTGTTACCGTCACATATTTCACATCATATTCCTCTAAAAGACGCTCGATATCTTCATAGATCACACGCCCCTGCTCGTCCACTTCCGCATAAACGACCTTGCAGCGTTCACGCCAGGGCAGGTCATTGGAATGATGCTCGATACGGGTAGCCAGGATGATATCATCTTCACTTTCCACCAGGGCAGACGCCAGTTTGTTCAGGCCATCTGTCGTATTATTGCAGAAGGCACACTGGTAATTATTATCTGCGCCTACAAAATCCAGCACCTTTTCACGGACCTGTTAGACCATTTCCGTTGAGTGGTCAGAGTTCTGGGATGAACCACGGCCGATGGAACCATACATCTCCAGCTCTGACATGATCTGGTTAGCGACCGGCCGCAGCGAAGGCGTAGTTGCTGCATTATCAAAATTAATAGCCTGACGCTCCGTGCCATCCGCCAGTGTGACCGGTGTATCCAGTCCTATGACATAATCCCGGATATTATCCAGGGTGAAGACGACATCCTCAGGAATCTCCTTTGATTCCGGCTCCTGGGTATCAGGTTCGGCGGTGTCCTGCGTCACCGGCTCAGTATCAGCGGACGGCGCTTCTGTATCTGAAGACGGGGCCTCTGTATCTGACGAGGGTGCCTGTGTTTCAGTTTCCGGTGCCAATGTACTGCCTGAAGACGCCGATGTTTCAGGCACATTCTGGGAACCACAGGCCATAAAGCAGGTCATGATGAGGATCAGGCTCATAAT
>CACZSO010000209.1 GCA_902783795.1 uncultured Eubacteriales bacterium | reverse complement strand
GCCGTTCTGGAACGTCACGCCCAGAAGTCTTTTGGAAGCATTCAGCGGCGCGTTGATCTTACAGCCTTCCCAGTCCAGAGCGTCGATATCCGGGAATTTGATCACTTCTTCCCAGTCATTCACATCCTCCAGTACCGGATTCCCGGGCTTAACCATGGAGCCGCCCACTTCCGGCACAAAGACCCATTCGATCCCGAAAAGATCCGGGCCGCCCTTTTCTTCCGGTTTCTGGATAGGTCCCAGATCCCGGATCTCTGCCCGGGCGATGTGGTCGGTGTTCGTCCTGGATTCCACGGAAAGCATATCGGAAGATGTGGGGATCCAGAGGACCGATCCGTCACGTTTAAAGGCATTTTTAAAGTTTTCCTTAGGGGTGATGGGTGTGTTGTAATCCGGAGGAGGAAGCATGGGCCGCGTGGGATCCATGGTCACATTGATGTGATAGCCGGTGAATTTCAGTTCATCTTCAGAAAAAGGTATTTTACTCATCTTATATAGCTCCTGACTTGCTTTTTTCTGTACAGGTAAGGCCTGCCGGCTTCTTTTTACCTGAGTTTCCGATCTTTTTTATATCATAACATAAAACCCTGAAGAACGATACTTATAAAACACGTATCATTTATGTTTTTTCCACTTTTAACCTTTCATACACCTTGCACTGAAATTTATTCTGTGATAACATGATGTTTCTTAAATTCCGGCTTCAGGAGACGATGTTATGGACACCCGCACCAAAAATATCTTTAAGGCCTCCATACTGACCGCTTCCATCATGCAGATGTCTGCCGGCGGCATAGCGCCTGTCTTATCTGCCATTTCCCGGTCATTCCCGGATGCCTCCGATACCACCATCCAGTTTCTGATGGCACTGCCTAATATTTTCAGTCTGATCTTCAACTTTTTATCGGCAGTTCTTTCGGAAAAAATATCACGGCGTTTTCTTCTGGTCTTCGGTCTTTCTTTAAATGTCCTGGCAGGTCTTTGCGCCTGGATGTTTCACGGAAGCCTCCCTCTTTTGTTTTTATGGGGCAGTCTCATCGGGGTGAGCGTAGGCATCGTATCTCCCCTGGTTCTGGGACTGGTCACCGCCAATTTTGACGGAAACGAAAAACAGACCATGCTGGGCTGGCAGAATTCAGCCGCTAACGCAGGGGCCATGGTTATGACGCTTTGTGCCGGCTTTCTGGCCCGCCTCGGCTGGCATTTCGGCTACCTCATCTATTTTCTGGCCATTCCGGGCATTTTATGTGTTCTTTTCGGTATTCCGAAAGAATTCACCGGTCCGGCAAAAAGTGCAGATAATACACAAGAGGACCGCCCGGCCTTCCGCCTGGCGATCCTCTTCGAGATCATCTTAGTCTTCTTTTATGTACTGATGTACGGCACGGTAACGGCCAACATAGCCATGCTGGTCACGGAAAAACAGCTGGGGGATTCCGGGCTTTCCGGGATCCTGACCACGATTCTGTATGGGTCCGGCATCATCTGCGGCCTGTTGTTCGGAAAAATCTCACAGCTTTTAAAAGGCAGAACAAAAGCCCTGGGAACGGTACTTTTTGCTGTCGGTGCACTCATTATCGGGAAAGCCGGAAGCACTGTACTGCTGATGCTGGGCTGTTTTGTGGCCGGTGTATCCATCACCCTGGTCATTCCCGGATGTATGGGTGCCGCCTCCCGCCTGCCGGGCTGGGAGACCATCAACAGTGCGATCCTGTTAAGCTGCTCCTATACGGCAGCCCTCCTCTCCCCGCTGATGACAAGACTTACAAATCTGATCACCTCAAGCGACCAGGTAGAGCCGCGGCTTTATATCGCTGCCTGCGGAGCTGTATTGCTGACTATCTACGTCGTGGTACAGCACTTCTCTTCTGCCAGGAAAGAGTAACTATCTGCTGCCTTTTATATTTTGACCTATGATCCTCCCATGATCCAGTTCTGTTACCGTATCACACAGGATCTCTATATCTTCCCGGCTGTGAGAAGCCAGCACAATGGTTTTGCCTTCTTCCCTCAGCCTCATCAGAACTTCTCTGATTTCTTTCACGCCTTCATTATCCAGGCCGTTCATAGGTTCATCCAATAACAGAAGCGGGGGCTCTTCCATGATTGCCTGGGCTATAGCCAGCCGCTGCCGCATACCAAAATCATATAAGCTCAGTAAGCTCCCTCTTAGAAAAAGGCCAGATTAATGAAGCTGAAGTCTATCTGAAAAGTATAGCGGAAATAATCAACGGAAACACTGTGGTTTCTACGGGCCGTCCCGAAACAGATGCGCTGATTTCCTCAAAGCTGCATGATAAAAAATCCTGCAGCATCCGGCTGCATCTCAGCCTGTGCGACCTTACAGATATTCCCATGCCTTCTTTTGATCTGAATTCCATCCTCATGAACCTGCTGGATAATGCAAAGGAATCACTGCTGAGAGAACAGTTCCCTGATCCCTATATTTCATTACAAGTTAATCGGGTCAGTGATACCCTGGTCATCTCCTGCTCAAATCCATATACCGAGATAGATCCCAGAGTTGAGGAGGGAATCCTGGAATCTTCCAAAAAAGAAGCAGGACATGGCTATGGATTGAAAATCATCCAGCGTATTGCGGATGAGTACAATGGAATCTTCAATATCTTTTTAAGGAACCACCTCTTTTACGCAGTATTGACCTTCCCCTATAATTTGCCGAAAAAGAAGTGAAAAAAGCCGGACATTCCCTTTTGAGAAATGTCCGGCTTATATTATTGTCATGGAAGGACCCTGTTTACTGCTGTTTTTGCTTTAAAGCTTTGATGATGGCATAGATTCCGGCAAAAGCGACACCGGCTACCGGCCATATGATCCAGGTATGCGCCCAGTCGTTTGTGATAAAACTCCAGGCTAAATAACCGGCAGTGACCAGCGGCCAATAGATTCTGGGAAAGATCACGCTCTTCTTTTCTTCTTTCATCTCCCGGGTGTAATCCTCTTCTTCCAGGAGGATATGGAAGCTGTCCCAGATAATGGCGGTACGGACAATGAAAAACACACCGGCAGCGATCATGAGAAGCATCGCTGAGATGGCTATGACATGGTAAAACTCATTTTCTCTGGCAAACAGTAGGCTGATCCCCAAAGGAAGCACGGAAATCACACAGAGAATGATCCCTCCGGTCAGTTCCCGGGCGAATACCGGGCGGTACTGTTCCTGTCTTTCCCGCACCATGCCGCTGACACCGTATAAGGTATCCAGGGGTTCATGTTCCATAAATTCATACCGGCTCATCCGAAGGCCGGTGGTGATAAAAAGATACACCCCTGCTCCTATAAGTAGGATCAGCACGATGAGCCCCAGGCCGCCGGCCTGCGATTCACTGAGAGCGATCTTCCCATATTCCTGAGCCCCACCCAGGAAAAGCAGCAGGATCGGTGACATCACACACAGCATCACGCCTGCCGCCACTTTGAGGGAACTTTCCCTTTTCAGGTCCAGATATACATGCGCTTCTTCCATGGACACCGGGTGTGCCGGACTTCCCGTATCAGGCAGTTCGGCAACATCCGGTGTTCCCAACTCATCTTTTAATAGATAATCTGTGCTTACACCGAACACTTCCGAGAGTTTTAATATGCGGGCCATATCCGGCACCGACTGCGCGCTCTCCCATTTGGAAATGGACTGG
>CACZSO010000208.1 GCA_902783795.1 uncultured Eubacteriales bacterium | reverse complement strand
TGAAGGCAGCCCCTGCTTTCCACACACCAAGCATGCAGACCAGAGCAGCAGCCCCTCTGGGCAGACACAAAAGCACAAAGTCCTCACAGCCTATCTGTTTTTCTTTCAGCCATGCATAGACCCGTCCGGACAGATCATCCACAGCGCGTCTGCTGAGACCGCGAGGATGCCGTTCGTCCGTAAGCATACGGGCTGAGGGATTGCATGATACTTTTTTTGACCATGCATCAAGAAGATATTCCGTCTGGTCCAGAAATGAAAGATCCATATTAATCACATCCCGTTAAATCAGGTAAAGCGGACACTCACAATTTGCTGAGCTCCTTGTTCATTTATCATCATGTCCGGGCTCTACCTATGACGTCTGTCATTGCCGGAAGTAATGTAGTAGTTTCTTTTGAATGCGTACATTCTTTGATCCGCCGCTTTTAACATGGAATCAAAATCATCAAACTCTTTATCTGTAGCAAAGCCATAGGAAACAGAAATGCCGTCGGCATATTTCCCTTTCCACCGGCTTGCGGCATTCTCCAGTTGTTTCAGGCATTCCTCAACACTTTCTGTCGTTCCGTTCATAATCACACAGAACTCATCACCACCGATTCGATAAATCGATTCCACGTTATGAAAGCTCTCCCGAAGGCATTTAGCCGCGCCGATGATCAGTTCATCTCCTGCATCATGGCCAAACATATCATTCATCTTTTTCAGGCCGTTGATGTCTACCATGACCACACAGCAGCCTGAAGGCATACTCTCCATGTACTGATCCGTTTTCTCTGCATAGGCGCGTCTGTTCTGAAGTCCGGTCATCTGATCATAATAGGCGTAGCTGGTCTGAAGTTCTACCAGCTTCGCGTTGGATTCAGCCAGCTGCACTGCGAACTCGGAATATACATAACGCTCATATCTGGCCTTATTGATATTATAGCCGAAGGCTATTCCTACAGAAGAGAAGATGATCAGATTAGTCAGAGTCCATTGGAATGCTTCGGGTTCCATGCTGTTTTTGCCAATGGCCGCGAACACCGCCGCATTGAGAATAAATAAAACCAGGGTTGAAAAAGTATCACAGATAAAAAGCACCGGAACAATGAGCACAGAGGCAAAGATGATAATCGTTTTAGGAGCAAGGAGCCGTGCGATTCCAATACCGGCGCCAAGCAGCGCAATATCCACAGCCAGACATGTCGGAGTGATCAGCCATGGGGCTTTGGGCACAGCAAAAACCGCAAAAAACAGTGCCACAGCGCAAACAGCAAAGGCCATAATATACATGTTTCGGCACATCAGGAAATCCGGCGCTCTGGTACTCATTATCAGGCAGTAGCTCCAGCACAGCATCTGAAACAAAGCCCATATGACGGCAAATTTCCGGTTTTCTTCCATAATCTGTAATCGAATAGCCTGATAGTTGCTTTCCGAAGAGGTTCTGTAAAACAAAAAGGATTTTATTCTTTCCAGCACTATAGTTCCTCCCAGATACATGGTGATTCCGCTGTGATTGCACAATTATCCAAAGAAAGTATATCACAGATTCGTTGATCACTGGTGATGAAAAAAAACGTATCCCCTGAATAGCTGATTCCGCCCGCCTCTGACATCGTATTGAAAAAAACTGATTTTGTTTGTATTGTATAAAAGAAAAACCTATATTTGTTATCCTGGCTCTGGAAGCACAAAAAGGAGTATATGAAATGAATAAAAGATTGTTTTTATTGTCAGGTCTGTGTCTGACGCTGATGCTTTCCGCCATCAGTGTCTCTGCTGCTGATCCGGCGCAGGAGGAAGTCTATGAAGCACCGAGGACCGGTGTGGTTTTTACCATCCCGGAGGAATATCAATCATTAATGGGAACCGTAGAATATTCGGATTACGGAGATGACTACCTGATCGGAAAAGGCGTTGTTGAGGTTCTGGCCACTTATTATCCGTACGATTCTGAAGAACTGGACAGACGGCTGACTGAGGAAGCGGAAGCGGAACAAAAAGGTGATATTGAAACAGCCCTTAAGCTTATCGATGAACTGCATGGAATGAGTCTTTTCCGTATCGTCGGACTCGATGAAGAAAGAGGAGCTGATAAGCTGATCGAAATGTATCTTTCCGATCTGGAGCCGGAAGATGCGGAAGCGGGTGGTATTTCGCTGAGCGAAGAATATCTCGAGTCCGAAAAAGAAGATATCCTCTCAAAACGGTATTCCGAAATTGGAACATGTGAAGGTATTACATATACATTTATGACCAACGATCCGGAAAAGTTAAAGAACCGTGAGCCTTTCGAAGGATATGAGGGCGGATACTATGAGGAATTCATCTCTCTTACCGAGAGTGCAGACAAGATTAATGAGAGCGTTAAGCTGACGGGAGGCGTGGAATTCACCATACCGGCAGAGCTTACCGAAGCCGGAACGGGAATTCATTTTGAGACGACCGATCTTGATGGCAATTCGATTGACAGCAGCGATCTGTTCGCCGGACATTCCGTCACAATGATCAATTTGTGGGCAACATGGTGTGGTCCGTGTATAAGTGAGCTTCCGGATCTGGAAGAACTCAATCAGGAGATTTCAAAAAAGAACTGCCAGATCATCGGGATTGTCACAGATACAAATAAAGAAGCGAAGATCACTAAGGCAAAAGAAATCCTGGCTGAAAAAGACGTCACCTATACAAATCTTGCATCGTTTGATGGATTGTCCGAGCTGCTGCCGCAAGATGTCTGGCCTACCAGCTATTTTGTGGATGAAAACGGCTGCCTGATCGGGGAACCGATAGTCGGCAAAAAACCGGAGCAGTATCAGGAGATGCTTGAAGTACTGCTTCAGCCGGCATCATAAAGACTTCCGATCTCCTCATGCAGTATAGAATTAGCCTCGTCAAACAGCGGCTTTGCGGCTTCGTTGTACTGACCATCCCCTGCATCCGTCTCCATATTCCGATAGATGACCTCCTCCAGGCTCAACAATGTGCCATCGGACCAGGCCGGAATATCTCCTTCCCGGATTGTCTCAAACCATACACGGTATTTCCCGTCTTCTCCCCTCTCATA
>CACZSO010000207.1 GCA_902783795.1 uncultured Eubacteriales bacterium | reverse complement strand
TATTTCTTATTTGCATCCTGTGCTTCGTCCATGGTCAGGTAATTCCGCATCCAGGCCAGGTTGGACTGGTTGATGCAGCGTTTTACCTTGCCCACGCTCTTCGGGGATGTAGCCAGAGACGTGGATTTAGCCGTACCGCCGGACTGGCCGCCCACGGTGATATTGTCCGGGTCACCGCCGAAAGCGGCAATGTTTTCCCGCACCCAGTCTAATGCCTTGATCTCATCCATCAGGCCATAGTTGCCGCTGATGCCGCCCTGCTCTTCTGAAAGCTGCTTAAGGCAGAGATAACCGAATACATTCAGCCGCTGGCCTACGGATACGACCACGATACCTTTTCTGGCCAGTTCCGAAGGATCGAACTCTATTTCCGTGTAGTAACCGGTAGCCAGACCGCCGCCGTGGAACCACATAAACACCGGGCGGCGTTCCGAAGGATCTGCCGCGCCTGTCGTGATGTGCAGATACAGGCAGTCTTCGCTCATGGGCGGATTCCCTAAATAATAGAAATCA
Source organism: uncultured Eubacteriales bacterium (assembly GCA_902783795.1). GTDB lineage: Bacteria > Bacillota > Clostridia > Lachnospirales > Lachnospiraceae > UBA1267. Next base: position 1,517 of record CACZSO010000207.1, on the reverse strand, counting down.
CTGGCCCAGGGTTCCATGGAAAGGCCGGAAGAAGTGGGCTGCATGGGCTTGGAAGCGGTCATGGTAGCATCCAGTTCCCCTTTCCAGGGTGCCGGATCCACGGGAGGCCGGAACCGCAGGTCGCCGATGGGCGGCGCTGCATAAGGGACTGAGCGGAAGGTGGTGATGCCCTCATACTTCCCCGTAAGGCCTATACCACGGACCGCGCCGAATTTAGTATTAGCAACGATAATGCTCATGTTCTGTTTCTCCTTTTTGATAGATCTTTGTTGATTATATTATACACTATCGTTCTCAGGAATCAATGCGCTCAAAATGCCTGTTTTTGTGCATATATAGCCAAAATCCGTTTTCTTGCTGACAAGTCTATGGCCAATATCTGTTTCCCATTTTATACCTTTATTTTTCCCAGTAAAAAGCTGTGACCAGGCTGTTCCCGGACTTCAGATACAGTTTCCCGTCTTTTGCATAGAAGGTCTTATTTTCCGGATCCACCTCTGCCCGCCAGTAAATATCATAAGTGTACAGCTTGCCGTCTTCTGTCTGAAGATATATCCGGTCCGGCGCTGCATCGTTTGAAGAAGCGATCCTGACATTATCTATCTTCTCCAGACTTTTATTGACCACCAGGGTAAAGACCAATGGCCGGGGATCCTCCGGATCTATGATCTCTCCTTCTCCTGTTGTCAGCGCAGGCGTGACCACACTGAAAGGCATGGGCAGCCCGCGGCCGAAATATCCTCCCAGCTTCATGACCTTGCAGTCTTCCACCATCTCAGGAATGACGATCCGCCGCCCTTCTTCTGATGTATCACCTTCCCACACATAGGTGGACACAAAGGCCCTGTGATGATCAGGATCCAATGCCGCATCCCACCCTTCATAATGTGCCTGCTTACTGTATGACAGACTCCAGTCACCGCAGGAACACAGGAAAATAAGGAGAAGAACAGATAGATAAATGATCATCTTTTTCATAACATTACGCTTTCAATCAGTAAATATCGCATGTATAAAGCCTCCTCCATAGTAAACACTCAAAAAATCATCAGAAACTGTCAGTTACTTGAAACTGGAGGTTCTTCTCCATTGTTTACAGTTGAGAACAAACTCTGATATATCTATATAACTCTGCTGATTATTTCTTTTTCGCTCCAATCTTGCTTCTGATCAAGAGGGCCAGGTTGATGCTGAAAAAGATCAGCAAGAATCCAACGGCGCCGGATATGACCGGAGGCGTGTGGAATGGTTTGATGCTGGAATCGAAGATCATCAGCACAAGATTTACTATAAAGCGAACTACGACAGAGACGATCGTACCGATCATCTCGGCGATCTGCTCGAAAACATCGCCTACAGACTGGATCAGCGAAGACCGAAGAAGGCTGCGGATAAAATTGTTTGCAGGCCCGACCGGAGCATTATAGCGCAGATCAGCCCGAGCCATCAGATAGAATACAAAGGCTATCAGGTAAGGAATCACCAGAAAACGCAGAGAGGAAGACGACGCTAGTTTT
>CACZSO010000206.1 GCA_902783795.1 uncultured Eubacteriales bacterium | reverse complement strand
TATGAGATCGAGTATCATCACATGAAACGCTATCCCGGGAATTACACCGCTTTCATGAAGCAGAAAGAACTGGATTACGAGAAACAGGAAAAAGATTACGAAGCCCAGCAGAAAGAAATAAAACGGCTTACAGACTGGATCGAGAAGTGGAAAAATACACCGTCAAAGGTGGCTGCCACACGGTCAAAACGTATGGTGATCGAGCACATGGTGAAGATCGAAAAGCCGCAGCGTTTCGACACCCGGACCTTCAAAGCATTGTTCACCCCGAATTATGAAAGCTACCACGATGTACTGGATGTGAAGAAACTGTCCATCGGTTATGATAAGGAGATCGCCGAAGTGTCCTTCCTTCTGACAAAAGGAGAACGGCTGGCGGTCATCGGTGAAAACGGCAAGGGAAAATCAACCTTGCTGAAAACACTGGTCGGTGAGATCCCCCCCTTAGGCGGAGAAGCCCGTTTCGGCGCCAATGTCCAGTTTGGTTATTATGACCAGCAGAAGGCGCTGGTAAACGATGCGGATCCCTATGAAAGTGTGATGGATAACTTCTGGAACGCCTATCCTAAGCTTCTCAGGGAGGATGTGCGTTCAGCTTTGGGAGCTTTCCGCTTTACAGGCGAAGACGTAGAAAAAGCCATGGGCCTCTTATCCGGCGGTGAAAAGGTCCGGCTGGAACTTTGCAAAATGTTCTATGCCAAGCCGAACCTGCTGATCCTGGACGAACCCACGAACCACATGGACATCATGGGAAAAGAAGCCCTGGAGAATATGCTGAAAGCCTATACCGGCACCGTCCTCTTCGTCTCTCATGACCGGTATTTCATCCGGCAGACTGCCACCGGTGTCCTGGAATTCAATGAAGATGGCGTCCGCCAATATTCCGGCACTTATGATGAGTATCTGGAGGAAAAAGAAAAGCGGGAAAAAGGCCTGATCACGGATCTGTTTTCAGAAAAGAAAAAAGTCCAGGCCCCTGTCCCGACCCTGGACGATGTGTTCGATAAGCGGACCTACTATAATCCAGGAAAGATCCGTTCCCGTTTAGAGACCCAACTGAACACCCTGGAACGCAAGCTCTCTGAAAGCGAAGAAAAAGCCATGGATCTGAGGATGCAGCTGGCTGACCCGGACATCGCCTCAGATTATGAAAAGCTCCTGGAACTGCAGGAACTGCTGGCAAAAGAAGAACACGAGCAGGAGACCTTACTGGAACGGATGCTGGAAGCCGAAACAGAACTTCACGAGCTGGAGGAAAAAGCACCGAAGAAAAACTGATCATCATTTGATCATGCAGGAGGGGCGCGGCCATGACGGCCGCGCCCCTCTTTTTATCTTTGAAACTCTGCATATACTGTTTCATCCGCATCGATGGCGATCCGGTATTCTCCCGGCTCCAGGTCACCCCAGGGCCACAGATCAAATATAAATTCAGTACTCTGTCCGTCTCCCAGCAGGCAAAGAATGTCCTCCCATCCATAATTTGTCACAGCCACCGGCAGAATATACCACTCTCCATTGACCTTTTTCTGTATGTTATGCCCTTTTCCAAATGCATATTCTTCGCCAGACTGGTTTGTTAACACGCAGGTGAGCGTTCCCTCTTCTGATATGGATCTTAATTCTAATGTTACGCCTTCAGCTGTCTTCTTTTCTCCGCTGGCTTTTTTGTAATAGGCCGTATTCCTTTTCCCGAGGATCGCTGCATTGGGCATGTATATTCCGCTTTCATATACATCTTCATTATCCTGCGAAGCCTTATCATAAACAGCTGCCAGATCATAATCTGCTGTAAAGACCGAACCGTCCTTGTTAAGCCAGATACCATCTGAATAAGAGAGCCAGATATCAAAGCCTTCTTTATCACCTATCTCCAGGCCATAACAGGGTTCCTTCCAGTCTTTCAAGATCTCCTGATCTGCTGCCCTTGCCCCAAGACCGGCGATCTCATGAATGACCTGATACTCCATATCCTCATCAAAAACCAGCCGACGTACGGTGTTTTCTCCATCAAACCGATATATTATAAGCGCACTGTTTTCAGGCGCTGCCTCATTGATGATACCAGCTAACGTAAGGCCAGAGGGTGAAGTGTTTATATCCTCGGTACCTTCTGCCATGGAATCGGCAGTTTGTGTATTTGAATCTTCGTAACTTTCCGGGATCTGATCCGGCGCCGAGGTATCCACGGATGCTGTGTCCTCTGCCGTAAGTGCCTGGACGGTTGCTTCTTTCTCTGTGGAGTTCTCTGTCACAGGACCGGATGGTGATCCGTTTGGATCCGCCGGACTTTCATTGCGCTTCATCCATCCATGGATCACAGCACCGGTAACTGCTAAAAGAATGACTGCCGCTGAGGCATACAGCATGATCCGGCCAATCCTCTTTACCGGTTTCCTGCTTCTTGCTGCTTCACACTTCACCAGATATTTATCATCGATGTCATTCAGAACATCACTCAGCACTTCTGTATTCATATGATATAACCCTCCTTTTCAAGCCATTGTTTCAAACTCTGCCGTGTCCTGTAAAGCATGGTCTTTACTTTTGCCTCACTCACCCCCAGGTATCGGGAGATCTCCTTCATGGAATCACAGTAATAATATCGTCCCAGGAAGCAGGTCAAAGCCTCCTCTGAAAGGCTGCCAAGGAAACGGTTAATGCTTTCTTTCAGCAGGCTGTAGTCTGCTGCTTCTTCCGTGGTATTCCCTGCAGAAAAACATTCCTCCAGTTCCGATAAGGACAATGCATACTCCATGTTCTGCCGTTTCTTCCGATGGCGCCCCTTGAAGATATCGATGGCTGTTCTGCGAAGCAGTTTGGTAAGATACGCCAGCAGATGATCCGGAGGATGCTCATGAATGGTACACCAGGCCTTATAATAAGTATCATTGACGGCCTCCCGGGCATCCTCTTCATCATTCAGGATGTTCATGGCCGCCTTCATGAGATAAGCCCCATATTTTTCCTCAGTCGCTTTGACAGCATCTTCATTTCTGTCGCAATAAAGCCTGATGATCTCCGCATCATCCATGGGATCACCTCCCCTCCATGCACTGCTGATCTGTTCTCTTTAAGTAAAAAAGTCAGGACTAACGAGCCATTGAATTCATACCAGACATAGAAACCTTCGAAGGTAGTATGCTTTTTCTTTTTACTTGCTTCCTGTCTTACCTATATAGTCGACAATAAAATTAAAAAGTTTCAGATCTGTCCCGGAAAATAAAATGATGGACCATCTGTAATATGATAATCTATCGCCTGGTCTGGAGGGTTTTATAAAAGTCATATCAACGTTCGATGATCATATAATACCGGCAGAGGCTGTCTGTGACACTGCTCTCTGCCGGTCTATGGGTCATGTTATTTTATTCTTTTTCCGGAAATATAAACCCGGTTCAGTTCCAGATCCTGGTCCAGCACCAGCAGATCTGCCCGTTTCCCTGTCTTTATGCTGCCTCTGTCTTTGAAGCAGCCGATCTCTTTTGCGGGAGTCTCTGTGGCAGCTTTTACCGCGCTTTCCAGAGGAATCCCGAAACGTACGGCATTCCGCATGTCTTCAAACACATTAGATGCAGCTCCGGCGATGGTGCCGTCGTGAAGCTTTGAAACCCCGTCTTTATAGATCACTTCCTGACCTCCCAACTCATACACGCCCTCCGGCATGCCGCAGACTCTGGAGGCATCGGAGATCAGGCAGATGCGGCCGGGAAACAGTTTAAAAGCCAGGCGGATCATACTTTCGTGGATATGCACACCATCACAGATAAGCTCCGCTGCCACATCGTCACGCTCGGCTGCTGCCGCTATCATACCGGGAGCTCTATGTAAAAGCGGCGGCATGGCATTAAACAGGTGTGTCACATGGGAAGCTCCGGCTTCAAAAGCAGCCTTTGCCGTATCATAATCGGCATCTGTATGTGCCAGAGAAACTTTACATACAGAGGATATTTCCCGAATGAAAGCCATGGCTTTGGGAAGCTCCGGCGCCACATCCACCTGGCGGATCAGACCCTCTGCCGCTGTATTCAGCTCATAAAAAGCCTGGATGTCAGGATCTTTTAAGTACTCGCTGCTCTGGGCACCTTTCCGTTTTTCTGAGAAGAAAGGTCCTTCCATATGGATGCCCGCCAGTGACGCACAGGCATCCGGTGTGTTTTTGTGATAAGCCGCTGCGGTCTGATATGCTTTTGCCAGGGCTTCATAGGGAAGGGACATGGAGGCCGGCGCAAAGGAAGTGATGCCCTGAGATGCCAGGTATGCCCCCATCTTCTGAAGCCCTTCCAGATCACCATCCGAAAAATCCGCACCGGCGGCCCCATGGATATGGATATCGATCAGTCCCGGGATCAGATAGCTTCCCTGAAGGTCTTCCGCCTCACATCCTGTTTTTTCTGAAAAATCATAGGCTCCGGAAAAAACCCTCCGGATCCGGCCCTCTTCTATTTCCACTCCTCCGCGGATGAACCCTTCTTCTCCCCGGAAGACCTGTGCATTATATAAGATCATGGTCACCTCTGTCTGCCGTCATGATCGACAGCTGTCCCGATACGCTGTTTTATGCGGCCTCCGGTTTTTTTCTCATATGCCTGGCCCAGTAATAACTGACTTCCACCACAAAACATAAGAACCAGCCCACCGGATATCCGAAGCCCACGATAAACGGGGTATTGTCTATAAACCGGGTAGCCAGGAACAGATAGAGCTGTCTGGCCCCCACAAAAGTGGCCAGCATGATGATCATGGGTGCCCGGGAATCACCGCGGCCCCGTAATGCGCTGGCCAGCACATGGTTCACACAGTTGAACAAAAGGAAGAATACATTGGCATGCAGGAATAAGGCGCCGGCTTCTATCACGTCCCTGTCCTTTGAGAACAGGCCTACCGCCGGTTCCGCAAAGAAGAACAGTCCGGTGGCGACCACCGCTGTGACAGCCACAGACATGATGATGGTCGTGATGGTGCCCCGGTTAGCCCGTTCTTCCTGTCCCGCGCCGATATTCTGGCTGACAAAGGTGGTGGCTGCCATGGCCATGCTCTGCATGGGCAGCATGATGAAGGTATCCAGCTTATTATAACTGGACCAGCCGGCCATGACCGAAGAGCCAAAATAGTTTACATAAGACTGTACGAAAATATTGGAAAAGGCCGTGATGACAGACTGGATGCCCGCCGGAAGGCCCACGCTGAAGATCTTGCCCAGGGTCTCTTTATCCACGGACAGATCTTTCCATGAAAGCTTGTAGATATCATCGGTTTTCGTCAGCAGCATAAGGATCAGTACCGCGGAAACCATCTGGGAAATGATGGTCGCGTAGGCCACGCCGGCGATCCCACTCTTCAGCACGATCACGAATACCAGGTCCAGGATCGTATTCAGGATACTGGTAAAGACCAGGAAGATCAGCGGCCGGGTACTATCTCCCACCGCACGCAGGATACCGCCGCCCATGTTATAGATGAGCAGTCCGCTCATGCCTGCGAAGTAAATGGTCAGATAAGTGACGGCATCCTCGAAAACATCGTCCGGGGTAGCCATGAACCGGAGCATGGGCTTGACGCCCAGGATGCCTATCAGGGTGAACAGCACACAGAATATGAACGTCATGGTCATGGTGGTCTCCAC
>CACZSO010000205.1 GCA_902783795.1 uncultured Eubacteriales bacterium | reverse complement strand
TCGACGATATACTCCTTCGTGTATCCCTAGATACTCGGCGATTTGCTTTTGAGTTTTATCACGATCCTCACGAAGATCTTTTAGTCGCCTGAAATACATACCTGGTTAGCCCCCTAAGACTAAGCTATCGTAAGCGCCAAATGTTAGGGCGGGTTCCCCAGATGACCTGATCATGAGATAATTGTAGAATGCAAGCGTTTCACTATACTTTTTGCTAGTGTTGATAGAAATGCGAGCATTTCACTACATTATCAGGAGGTCAGCCGTTCATGCGTGCACAACGAAAAACCCGTGAAGAACAGTACCAGCTTATCCTCGAATGCCGTAACAGCGGCCTTTCAGATTATAACTGGTGCACTGAACACGATATCAATCCAGGAACCTTTTATAACTGGGTCAAACGACTTCGTAAAACCGGCGTTTATAATATCCCCGCTCCTGCCGGCATTGCTACCTATGCACCGACACCAAAGCAGGATATTGTCAAAGTGGAGCTTATAGATGATGTTGAAGAATCCGTTGTCCGACTCCAGAAGTCTGTTCCGCCGGTGGCACCCGGATCGATAGATCCACAGCCCTTCGAGGCTTCCCTGGAACTGGTGATCGAAGGTTCCAGCCTCAGGATCTCCAACCAGGCGGATCCGGAACTCCTGGCACAGGTCATCTTCCTGATCCGGAAGCAATGACCATGCTGGCAGATATCTCCAGAGTGGATTCTATCTATATCGTCTGTGGCAGGACCGATATGCGCAAGCAGATCGATGGATTATGTGCCATCATCGAAGGGAAGCTTCATATGGGGGCGGGTGATAATGCCCTGTTCCTCTTCTGCGGGAGACGATATGACAGGATCAAAGCGATCCTTTATGAGCCGGACGGGATCGTATTGCTCTATAAACGGCTCAGCGTTGACGGAAGGTTCCGGTGGCCAAAGAACCAGGACGAAGTCCGGCAGCTCACATGGCAGCAATTCGACTGGCTCATGTCCGGCCTTGAGATCGAACAGCCCAAGGCTTTCAAGCCATCAAAAAAGGGTGGTTTTCTGTCCGAAAAACGGTAAGGGAAAGAAGTTGAAAAATCTCAATATATCCTTTATTTAAGCCATATTTCAGTGGTTTTGTCCTTCGGTTTATGGTATAATATAACCAGTAGAAAGGATGAAATGGCATGGCTTCAAATCCACTGGAAATTCAGCTTCGTGAACTGAAAGATCTCATCATCCAACTGAATAATACAGTAGCCGGACAAACGGAACTCATCCGGTCTCTCCGTAAAGAACTGGAGGAATCAAAGGCTCTGGCTGCCCGGAAACAGGAGCAGATAGACTACCTGACGAAAAAGCTGTACGGTTCTTCCAGTGAGAAACAGAAGAAGCCTATCGACGGCCAGATCACGCTTGAACAGATCTACGGCCAGATGTTCAATGAACCGGAATACCATCTTGACAATGACAGTCCCCCTGAAGAAGAGGAGACTATGATAGTCAAGGAACACACCCGTAAAAAGAAACAGACAAACAAGGAAAAGTTCAGGGACCTTCCCATTGAGGAAGTCCTTGTTGAGCTTTCCCCGGAGGAACAGGTCTGTTCCGAATGCGGGACACAGATGGTGCAGATCGGAAAGGAATACGTCCGGGAAGAACTCATCTATGTTCCTGCTGTCGTCAAACGGATACAGTATTACCGGGCAACATATAAATGCCCTTCCTGTACGGATGGCTTTAACCCGGATGCGGACCATCACTTTGAAAAAGCAGAAGTGCCGCCGGCTCTGATCCCTCACGGTTTTGCTTCCGAATCCATGGTGGCATGGTGTATGTATCAGAAATACGTACTGGCGCTGCCACTCTACAGGCAGGAACAGGACTGGCTGCAGTTTGGGATCGAACTCTCGCGCACAACGATGGCAAACTGGATCATCAGTTGCGCGGAGAGATATCTGATCCATGTCTTCCGGTATTTCCACAGGGAACTCCTGGAGAGGGGATTCCTGATGGCAGATGAGACCAGGATCCAGGTATTGGCCGAGCCGGAGCGCAGGGCACAGACCCAGTCCTTCATGTGGGCGGTAAGGTCCGGGGAAGACGGACTCCCGGCGATCATCACCTACGGTTATACAGAGACCCGGGCACGATATAACATCGAGCAGTTCCTGGAAGGATATAAGGGCGGATATCTGCAGACCGACGGCTATCAGGGGTATAACAACCTGAAGAACATCAAACGATGCTGCTGTTGGTCACATATACGCCGCTACTTCCTGGATGCAGTGCCCAAAGGGAAGAAGGATGACCTGGCCGAACCGGCTGTCCAGGGAGTAAAATACTGCGATAAGCTCTTCATGCATGAGCGTTATTGCAGGGAAAAAGGTTATTCCCATGAGCAGAGGAAAGATTACCGCCTGAGGAAATCCAAACCGGTGATCGATGCATTCTTCTCATGGCTGGACCATCAGGATCCGGTGAGAGGATCCCGGTTTGATACTGCGGTGAAATATGCCCAAAACCGGAAGGAATATCTTTATACCTATCTGGAAGACGGCAGATGCAGCCTTTCGAACAATCTGACCGAGAATTCCATCCGACCATTTACGGTCGGAAGAAAAAACTGGCTGTTTGCTGCAACGCCAGGCGGAGCCCATGCAAGTGCCATTGTATATACAATGGTCGAGATGGCCAAGGCTCATGATCTCAACGTATGCAGATACTTAACCTATCTGTTAAAGCAGCGTCCTCATGAGGACATGACAGACGAACAGCTCGAGGAATTGGCTCCGTGGAGCGAGAAAGCTATCGGGTGCTGTTCTGAAAAATAGAGTGAAATGCTTGCATTTGGGTCAATCAGATCTAAATGCAAGTTTT
>CACZSO010000204.1 GCA_902783795.1 uncultured Eubacteriales bacterium | reverse complement strand
GGTGCCATCCCTGCCTGTCGCTGCCAAAAACCGCCTCGGCGAAATCAAACATAGACGAGAAATAGCCATTGTCCCCGATGAAATCCGACAGCTCCTCTTCCTTTTCGATAAATACCTCTCCTACCGTGAAGGCGCCATGCGGCGCAAAGGTCCTGTCCCGCATTTCACCGAGAAACTCTCCCACCCCTTTGGCTTCATGGAGCATGTTGTGGACGCCGCAAAGGCCATCCTCGCGGTCAGCGGGATAACTGCGGAAGGGATGCGCCTTTTTGATATTGATAATGGCATCGATGCGGAATCCTGCCAGCCCCCTGTCCAGTCACCAATTGATCATCTTATAGATTTCCTCCCGCAGGGCAGGATTCTCCCAGTTCAGATCCGGCTGTTTCTTATGAAAAACATGGAGATAATACTTATCCTCATGGCCGGGCAGCTTATCCCAGACCGGCCCGCCAAAATAAGATCTCCAGTTGCAGGGGAGCTTCCCATCCTGCACCGTCACAATATAAAAATACTTACCATACGGACCTTCCGGATCTTCGCAGGCTTTTTTAAACCATTCATGCTCATCCGAGCAATGATTCACCACCAGATCCATAACGATCCCCATATCACGTTTTTTCGCTTCCGCGATCAGCTCATCCATGTCCGCCAGTGTTCCAAACCTGGGGTCAATATTATAATAATCCGCGATATCATAGCCCTGGTCAGCCAAGGGGGACACATAGCAGGGAGAGAGCCAGACAATATCCACCCCAAGCTCCTTCAGATAATCCAGTTTTTCGATAATTCCCCGGATATCTCCGATTCCATCACCGTTGGAATCATAGAAGCTTTTGGGATATATCTGATAAGCAACCTTTTCATGCCACCATTTTCTCTGCATTTTTTCTCCTCTTAGAACGCAGGTTCTATACTGACAAAATATGTCTCCTCTTCGAACATATGTTCCGGTCTCACAGATCCCCTGAAACCACCCTTGCCTCATAAGGCTGCAGAATTCCTTCCCGGTGCGCCTTATAATTGCTGATCAGTTCTTCCCCGCCGTCTGCCAGTCTCTCATCGATCAGACTGCATTGCTGCGGCTGATCGGTCCAGTTGCAGGCAACCGTCAGGATCTTCCCGTCCAGGACTCTTTCATAGGCATAAATGGTAGTACTATCCCCAAGCAGCTCATGAAACCTGCCGTACACAATCACCGGATTGGCATGGCGCAATGCAATCAGCTTCTGATAATAATAAAATACCGAATCCGGATCCGCCAGAGCCGCCTTTGCGTTGATCTGCGTATAATTCGGATTAACCGGGATCCAGGGTGTCCCTGTCGTAAATCCGGCATGTAAGGAGTCATCCCACTGCATGGGGGTACGGGCATTATCCCTCGCAACCCTGTCAAAGCAGCGCAGCATGACCTCCGGCTCAACCATGTGATGCTCTTCCACATACTGGCGGTAGGCGTTGATTTCTTCAATATCCCGGCAATCTGCCAGACTCCTGAAATGAGTATTGGTCATCCCCAGTTCTTCACCCTGGTAAATATACGGAGTTCCCTTCATCATGTGAAGGCAGGTTGCCAGCATTTTGGCGGATGTCTCCCGCCACTGGGGACTGTCGTTTCCAAAACGGGAAACTGCCCTGGGCTGGTCATGATTATCCCAGTAGAGGCTGTTCCATGCTTCCCCCTCCAGCTGGATCTGCCATTTATTGAGGACAGCGCGGACTGCCGGCATGGACGGCCTGGAAAGAGTCCATTTCCCGACAACATTGTTTCCTGCCGCAAGCAGATCCGTATGCTCAAACTGAAAGACCATTCCCAGCTCCGTGCCTTCCTTGTTGGCGTATTTCTTTGCCTCTTCGATCGTAACCCCCGCCGCTTCTCCTACGGTAAGAAGGTCATAACGACTGAGAACCCGCCGGTTCATCTCCTGAAGGTATTCATGTACATGCGGACCGTTGCAGACAAAAGGAGTCATGTCTCCATAAATCCCATCCGTCACCTGCCCGTCCGGATACGCCGGGTCTTTGGATATCATGCTGATCACATCCATGCGGAAGCCGTCGATCCCCTTCTCGCACCACCATGTCATCATATCAAAAACTTCATCCCGCACTTTGGGATTTTCCCAGTTCAGATCCGGCTGTTTTCTGGAAAAACAATGCAGGTAATACATTCCCGTAGCCTCATCCAGCTGCCAGGCACTGCCGCTGAAACAGGACTGCCAGTTGTTCGGCTCCTTTCCATCGCGCGGATCTTTCCATATATAATAATCACGATAGGGATTATCCCTGGATTTCCTGCTCTCCACAAACCAGGCATGTTCATCCGATGTATGATTGACCACCAGATCCATGACAATCCTGATGCCAAGGCTGTGAGCCTTTTCCAGCATACGGTCAAAGTCCTCCATAGTCCCGAACTCTGACATGATCGCCCGGTAATCCGAAATGTCGTAACCGTTGTCATCATTCGGCGACTGATAGACCGGCGACAGCCAGATCACATCGATCCCCAGCTCAGCCAGATAGGGCAGATGCTCTGTAATCCCATTGAGATCCCCGATTCCATCCCCATTGCTGTCCGCAAAACTCCTGGGATAAATCTGATAAATCACCGCTTCTTTCCACCATACTCTCTTGTCCGGCATAAGATCTTCCTTTCCTCTCTTTAAAACATGAAGGGTTTCCTGTCATGCAGCATCCATCAGGATCATCCCTTTAATATATAAGACATCCGCAGCGCCCGGCCTCCTTGACCTGATAAAGGGCGGTATCAGCATCTTTGAAGATATCCCCGTCCGGGTTTTCCCGGTCGCCAAAGGCTGCGCCTACGCTGAGGGAGGTCTGTGGAAGATCATCGCTGGGATGCTGAAGAATCCTGTTGGCCTCCTCTACTTTATTTTTCACCACATCCCGAATTGAGCTGGTCACGTTTACCATAATGACGACAAACTCGTCGCCCCCCAGCCTGAATACCAGATCTGTGGAACGGAAGCTGTCCTTCAGCACCTCGGCCACCCTTTTCAGAACAGCGTCTCCCACATCATGTCCGTAAGTATCATTGACTGATTTAAACTTATCCACATCGACAAGCAAAAGAGCATTCTTTGTCATGTCCATATCCCGGCGCATGTAGTTGTAGGCGCTCCGGTTGTACAAACCGGTCAGGGCGTCATGCATGGTCCCGTATGTCAGGCGGTCATGCGTCTTCTGGGTCTCTTCATAAAAGGTATTATAGGTTTCCGACACAAACCGCAGCTCTTCCGCTCCTGCCGGAGGAATCAGCTCGTTCGATTTGATGAGCTCCACCATACGGGTCAGCGGCCTTCTCACCCAGACACTGACAAAGACCATATAGACGAGAATGATCGCCAGCAGGACAATCGTAAAAATGGTCTGCACGGTAAGCAGCGCCGTCATCATGCGGTCTGTCCGTATGCGTTCATCATTGGAAGCATCGATCAGAATCTTTGTGCAAAGAGATGTATTTTCCTTGATTCTCGTCTTATAATCCATATAAAGATCACCGAAAACCAGTTCAATCGCCTTATTTCTCTTCTCCTCGGCAGACAGTGCTTTTTCCTGCTGCGAGAGTTCCTTCTCCCTGACAACAGCAGGAACTGCCTCCAGGTCGTAATCTCCCGTATCCAGAACCAGGCGCATAGCCTCATATTCAAAGTTCATCAGTTCATTGGAAAGAGTCAGCGCTT
>CACZSO010000203.1 GCA_902783795.1 uncultured Eubacteriales bacterium | reverse complement strand
GCCGATGCAGAAAAGATCCTGAACGGATTATATAAGAAGACTAAGCTGGAAGACACTTTCAGTGTGAATATGCTCTGCATTTCTGAAGGAAAACCGGTAGTGCTGGGCTTAAAAGAGATCCTTCAGGAAAGCATCAAGTTCCAGCTGGAGATCAATAACCGCAAGTACCGGACACTTTTAGACAAAGAGACAGCCAGAAGGGAAGTCCAGGAAGGTCTGATCCGGGCCGTGGATATCATCGACCTTATCATCGAGATCATCCGGGGGTCTAAAAAGCTGAAGACAGCAAAAGACTGTCTCATGACCGGCTGCACTGATGAGATCACTTTCAAGTCAGAAGAGTCAAAAAAGCAGGCATCGCTTCTTAGCTTTACGGAAGCCCAGGCCCAGGCTATCCTGGACTTAAGGCTTTCACGGCTCATCGGCCTGGAGATCCTGGCGCTGCAGGAAGAATATAAAGAGACCCTGAAAAAGATCGCACTTTATGAGAAACTGCTGTCTTCCCAGCGGGAGATGCAGAAGCAGATCAAAAAAGATCTGGCTGAGATCCGCGCCTCTTACGGACTTGACAGGAAGACGGTGCTTACAGATGAGGAGACGCCTGTCTTTGAAGCCGCCCCGGAGGTGGTAATCCCGGTACTCTTTACCATGAACCGCTTCGGTTATGCGAAGATGTATGACCTGGCTTTATACGAGAAGAATAAAGAGGCCATCGACCAGGAAGCTGTACACAAAGTGTTCCTCTCCAGTAATGGCAAAGTGTGTTTCTTTACGGATCAGGGTAATGCCCATTTCTTAAGGATGAAGGATCTTCCCCTGTCAAAAGTCAAAGATAAAGGTATCCCGATAGATAATATCACCAACTATGATTCTTCCCGGGAAAAGATCCTTTATATGGAGGCTTTTGACAGTCTGAAAGATAAAATGTTGCTATTTGCCACATCTCATGCTATGATAAAGCAGGTAGAGGCTTCTGAATTCGAAACAAATAAGAAGACTATCCAGGCTACAAAGCTGAATGAAGGAGATGAACTCCTTTATGTGGGAGAGCTGAAAGGTACGGATGTGGTGCTGGTCAGTGAAAGCCGGATGGTCTTAAGATTCAGGAATACAGACATTTCCACCTACAAAAAGACTTCGGTAGGCGTCAGGGGCATGAAGCTTGCGGAAAAAGATCAGCTGGTGGCAGTATATGACTTTGACCCGCAGGTAAGGTATACCGTAAAGATCGGCCAGAAACGGGTAGATCTTACGAAGCTGCCCTTGAAGAAACGCGACCAGAAGCCGGAACAGATTAAATAACGGGGGACTTAGAGACCGCCCGGGACAGGAGAGCCATGAGTGATAAAGAAAACTTAACGGATGAGTTTGATGCTTTGTTCGATGAGACGGAAAAGGCAAAAGACAAAGTTTCGGATGTGGCGGATCAAGCTGCCGAATCTGCAGAAGACTTCGTGACTTCCATCGATCAGAATGTATCTTCTCAGCAGGATGCCCTTGAAACTGCGGCGGAGGAGCTTGTTTCCGGAGAAACCGCACAGGATATGAAGGATCTTGTGGACGACACCCGCATCAGCGATGAATTCGATGAGATCGATTTTGATGACCTGGACCAGATCATCAGCCTCGAGAATGCAGATGAAGCCCCGGTGTTTTCTGATGCGGCAGATGCGGTGAGTGAGACTGCAGAAGAAGCGGCAGAAGAAATCAGGACTGAGGTAGAGGATGATGTGATCGCTGAAGCCGGTGCTTTTGCCGAGACCTTCGCTGATGAGGCAGAAGAAACGGCAGAGATTGTGAAAGAGCAGGCTGTGTCTGAAGCAGAAGATGATTTCATTGATCCGGAAAATGACCCGAACTTTGACCGGAAGCCGAAAAAAGGAACCGAGGAAGCTGAACTTCTGGATGAAGATGAAGGAGAAAAAGCGAAAGCTCTCTCGAAAGAACAGCTGAAGAAAGAAAACCGGAATTTCTGGATCTTTACTTCCCTTATCGCTTTAGTCGTAGCCGGCGCTGTGCTGTTCATCCTGTATTCCCGCGGCCTGATCTTTAATGATGATACCGGGGAATCCTCAGGAGTGATCGTAACGACTCCGGAAGATATTACGACGGACGCCGCTTCTGAGAGCGAACAGATCGTGACTTCTGAAGAACCTTCTTCTGAGGCGACAGAAGAAATCACATCGTCTTCGGAAGAAGCGCAGTCATCAGAAGAAGATACTTCATCTTCGGAAGAAGTTTCCTCCTCTGAAGATGGATCTTCGTCAGACGAAGAAAGCAGTTCCTCCGGACCTGAAAGCACAGACGAGAGTGAAAGCCAGTCCGGCGGTGAAGGCGATATCGGAGATGCCTCTAAGGTATTGGATAGCTATACGAAACTCTTCATCGTCAAAGGCACGGATATGGTGAATCTCCGGCGTGAGCCCTCTACGGAATCTGATGTGCTGGCTAAGATACCGGAATTCGGCGGCGGCGAACTGCTGGAAGAACAGGATGGCTGGTACCGTGTAAATTCCGGCGGCTTCCTCGGCTATGTCAGCGCGGATTATGCAGTACAGGGTGAAGAAGCAGAAGCTCTTGCCAAGGATAATGCCCGTTACATGGTGCGTGTCGAAGCAGATCTTCTTAACATGCGGGAAGGCCCCGGCACGGAATATGGAGTCCTGGAACCTGTCCAGATGGGTACACTGTGGGATTACCTGGGTGAAGAAGGTGATTTCTACCATGTCAAGTATCTTTTAGGCATGGAGGGTTATTTAAGTAAGGATCCGCAGCATTCTACAGTTGGCTGGTTTGTAAAAGAAGCCAGCAAGTATTATACGGAAGACTGATCTGGTCTTCAAAAAATCACGATATGACGCCGAAGAGCGGACTTTTTTCGAAAAATCCGCTCTTCATGACGTAAAAAGGGCAAAAAAAGTTGATTTTTCCCCTTGACATTACCAACTTTCACGTTTATACTATGCGGGTGTGTTAAAACACCCTGTTTATATGCCATGATCATACAGCTTAATGAAATGCTTGAGATTCCGGGAAAAACGTCTTCATTTGAAGTTCCGTTTGAAGGAGATCACATTCTGACTTACCCGGTGAAACAAAGAAGTATGACCGGACTTACGGTCCATCATAAAAAAGACAGACAGATCGATATTACCGGACATCTGACACTTAGTGTGGAAATGCCCTGTGACCGCTGCCTCTCCATGGTGGAAGTGACCGTAGATCAGGATATCGAAAGGTCTGTGGACCTGACGGAAGGCAGGGATGAAGATGGTGAACCTTGTGAATTTGCTTTAAAGGACGCCATCGACACACAACTTTTGTTCGAAGAGACGGTATTGGAGAATCTGCCCATGAAGGTGCTTTGCAGAGAAGACTGCAAAGGTCTGTGCCCGGTCTGCGGGGCTGACCTGAATAAAGGTCCCTGCGGCTGTGAGACTGTCAAAGCCCCTACCAGGATGCAGGAAGCTCTGATGAAAGCGCTTCAGAACAAAGACAAAAAGTGATATCCGGACCTTTACGGATCCGTATCGAAGGAGGAGTATATTATGTCTATCTGTCCGAAAAACAGAACGTCACGCGCCCGTCGTGACAGCAGAAGAGCTAACTGGAAAATGAGCTCAGTAAGTTTAGTCAAGTGCAGCCACTGCGGCGCCCTGATGCTTCCTCATCATGTCTGCAAACAGTGCGGTTATTACAACAAGAAAGAAATCGTTAAGACTGCTGACTGATGCCTTAAAAAGCCGTGCCTTCTGCGCGGCTTTTTTTCATGTTTACCGGTCCGTGTAAATAGATCTTCCGTAAGGATCAGGACACGGGCTGCGGGATGAGAAGGAGGCTGCATATTTCCTGCCGGACTCTTTCCCTTTCACCGGGAGGCTTTTATGGATTGCAATGAAGCAAAGACCTGCATCAGACCTTTTCTGGACGGGACTTGCCCTCCTTTAAAGGCAGGGGCTTTTCTTAAACATATCAAAACCTGTCCCTCCTGTTATGAAGAACTGGAGACAGGCTGTCTTATCAGGATGACAGATAAAGATTTTCAGGACAGACCGGAGGGATATGACCTGAATAAAATGATGGATGCGGTCATCGAAAAGGAAAAGAAAAAACAGAATACTTTTATATCGGCACTTGCATTTGGATTTTTTATGATCCTTGGCCTTGCAGGTGTGGTCGTTTTATACTTGAATGGATTATTATGAGTGAAGAATATTTACTTTTGATCGACGGGTCCAGCCTGTTGTCGACTCAGTTTTTCGGCAATCTCCCCCGGGAGATCCTGTATGCAAAAACGCCGGAAGAAAAGGAAAAATACTTTGATAAGATCATGATGACATCGAAGGGCGTATACACGAATGCAGTATACGGCTTTCTTCGTACGTTGTTCAAAATATTGAAAGAGCAGAAGCCGGCTTATCTGGCAGTGGCCTGGGATCTGACCAGGGATACTTTCCGCCGAGAACTTTACCCTGATTATAAGGGAAACCGGTCAGACACCATGGCACCCTTAAGTGCCCAGTTTGATCTCTGCCAGCAGGTACTTAAGAAAATGAATGTCTGCCAGCTGATGGATGAACATTATGAAGCCGATGATTTCTGCGGGTCGGCGGCCAGGGCTTTTGAAGATACCGTGCCTGTCAGGATCTATACCAAGGATCATGACTATCTACAGCTGGTGAATGACAGGACCCATCTGTGGCTCATGCATACATCGCCGGAAAAGACGGATGAGATGTATAAGAAATACGGGATCGATAAAGAATCCGTGAATCTGCCCGACAGAGCTTTTGAACTGGATCCTGCCCTGGTAAAGGAAGAGTTCGGCG
>CACZSO010000202.1 GCA_902783795.1 uncultured Eubacteriales bacterium | reverse complement strand
GCGGGATGTACGCCGCCGTAATAGCCATCCAGTCTGGCCTCACGAACAGCGTTCACATAGTCGTTAATGGCCTTGTGATCTACCTTTGAATAGTCACGAAGTTCGACAGGCTGAGCCTGGAACTCTTCCAGTCTTCCCTGTTTCTTAAGGCGCTGGTAGATCTTCTCCCAGGCACAGTCGCGGCTCGGATCTACTTCGCACTTGCCGTCCTTCGCGCCGCCGCATTGTCCGTTCAGCAGGCTCTTTGAGCAGTCCACGACAGGACAGATGCCGCCGGTGATATTCAGGTAGCACTGAGCGCACGCATCGCAGGCCTTTTCAGTCAGCGCCATGCCGTGCTGGCCCCTGTAATTCACTGTATTGCAGGCCGCAAATGCAGGCTTCTTTAAAAGATCAGCCATGGTCTGGACGCCAAGACCACAGGAAAGCACGACCACGTTTTCCGTACCCTCGGGGATCAGGTCCTTCAGCTTCCTCTCTGTCTGAAGCTTATTGCAGAGAAAGTCGACCTGGACACAGCCGGTGATCTTTTTGCCCTGCTCTTCGGCGATCTCAAGGAACATTTCTGCATCCGGTTCTTCGACGGATGTGAATTCCTTAAAACACTTGTTGCAGGCGATCACAAATAAACTGTCCGCTCCGGTCAATACCTCTGCAAGCTCTTCAGGCGTTTTCAGCTTGTATTTGGTATAGTCTTCCATTTCTTCTCCTTCCGTAAATTCACTGTCCGGCTGAGTTTTTACAGAAAAAAATCCTCAGCGGAAGCGGGAGATTATTATTAAAAAAAGTATAGCATGGACCATGGCAAAAAGCAATTACATCGTCTAAAAAGACTAAAAAAATCAAAGTTTTTTGCGGTCTGCAAGGTAGCGGCAGCTAACTGCTTTTCATTCGTTGACAAGGGTTTATTATACTGTTATAATAAAATAAATTTATCTGTGAAGGGTACTCCGGCAGTCATTGAAAACGCCGGCAGTGATAAATATTATGAAAGGTAATGGAACACATTATGGCATTCAAAAGTGACATCGAAATCGCACAGGAAGCAACGCCTCTGCACATTAAAGACGTTGCCGCGAAACTCGGCCTGACCGAGGACAACATCGAGTACTATGGCAAGTACAAAGCTAAAGTTGACTACAATCTTCTTAAAGATGAAAAACCCGGTCACAAGGCAAAACTGATTCTTGTCACAGCGATCAATCCCACCCCCGCCGGTGAAGGAAAGACCACGATCACAGTCGGTACCGGCGATGCATTGACACGCCTCGGCAAAAAGACGGTCATTGCTCTTCGCGAGCCCTCTTTAGGCCCGGTATTCGGCGTCAAGGGCGGCGCTGCCGGCGGCGGCTACGCTCAGGTCGTTCCCATGGAGGACATCAACCTTCACTTTACCGGTGACTTCCACGCCATCGGCGCGGCGAATAACCTGCTGGCTGCCATGGTCGACAACCATATCTACCAGGGCAATGAACTGAACATCGACACCCGCCGTATCGTCTGGAGACGCTGCGTGGACATGAACGACCGTCAGCTTAGAAATGTCGTGGACGGCCTGGGCGGCCGCTCACAGGGCGTTCCGCGTGAGGACGGCGTCGATATCACCGTGGCTTCCGAGATCATGGCTGCGTTCTGCCTGGCCACCAGCATCGATGACCTGAAAGAGCGTTTCGCCCGCATTGTGGTGGCTTACGACAGAAAGGGTAAAGCAGTCACAGCCGGCCAGCTGAAGGCACAGGGCGCCATGGCTGCCCTTTTGAAAGATGCTCTTAAACCCAACCTCGTCCAGACTTTGGAAGGCACGCCCGCCTTCATCCACGGCGGCCCGTTTGCCAACATTGCCCACGGCTGCAACTCTGTCATGGCTACCCGGATGGCGCTTCACTTAGGTGATTACGTCGTTACGGAGGCAGGCTTCGGTGCTGACCTCGGCGCAGAGAAATTCCTGGACATCAAGTGCCGTCTGACAGGCTTACGGCCTGACGCAGTGATCATCGTGGCCACCATCAAAGCCCTTAAGTATAACGGCGGCGTCCCGAAGGACAATGTCGGTGAAGAGAACCTGGAAGCTCTGGAAAAGGGCCTTCCGAACCTCTTAAAGCATGTGGAGAACATCACTCAGGTCTTCGGACTTCCTGCAGTGGTAGCTTTGAACCGCTTCGCAAATGATACAGATGCTGAGATCGAGCTCGTCACCCGCAAGTGCGCTGAACTGGGCGTGAATGTGAAGATGGCAGAGGTCTGGGCCAAGGGCGGAGAAGGCGGTCTGGAGCTCGCTGAAGAAGTGATCCGTCTCTGCGAACAGCCGAATGACTTCAAGTTCTCTTACGATGTGGATCTTCCCATCAAGGAAAAGATCCGCCAGATCGCTACAAAAGTCTACGGTGCTGACGGTGTCGTCTATGCCGGCAATTCCGAGAGAGAGATCCGTACGCTGGAGAAGCTCGGCTTCGGCAATCTGCCCATCTGCATGGCTAAGACCCAGTATTCCCTGACGGATGACCAGACGAAACTGGGCCGTCCCACGGGCTTCAATATCACCATCCGTTCCGTGACCGTATCTGCGGGCGCCGGCTTTATCGTAGCCCTGACCGGTGATATCATGAAGATGCCCGGCCTTCCGAAGGTCCCGGCGGCAGAGAAGATCGATGTCGACAACGACGGCAGGATCTCCGGCCTGTTCTGACGAATAAAGGAAAAATGCTTATGAGTAATATTCCGCAGTGGTCCTGCGAAAAATTCGCAGCTGAAACATTCTCCTCTGCCCCGGTCCCCGGCGGCGGAGGAGTGGCCGCGTTGGCAGGCAGCATCGGCACTGCCCTGGCCGGGATGGTCTGCAATCTGACGAAAGGCAAAAAGAGATATGCCCGGTATGAAGAGGATATTCAGCGGATCATCGTCAAAGCTGAGGAACTGAAGGATGAGCTGATGGCCCAGATCGACAGGGATGCAGAGAATTTTTATCCTCTTTCCCAGTGCTATGGCCTGCCTTCCTCCACGGAAGAAGAAAAAGCCATCAAGGAAGAGAAGATGCAGGCAGCTTTGAAAGTGGCTGTCACGGCACCCATCGACATCCTCCGTCTTTCTTATCAGGCGATCCTGCTTCACGAAGAACTGGCAGTTAAGGGCTCAAAACTGGCTGTTTCTGACGTGGGCTGCGGCGTGCTCTTACTGAAAGCCGCCATGCAGAGTGCCTGGCTGAATGTGATGATCAACCTGAAATCCATTCACGACGCGGATTTTATCGCTGAAGTAGAAAACGAACTGAAACCCATTCTCGCGGCAGGAGAGGACCTGGCAGACGAGATCTATCAGAAAGTGGCAGCCCAGCTGGCCTATTGATGGGCTGCATAAAGTTAAAATTATAAAAGGAGAATCATAATGGCTCAGGTACTTAACTGCAAAGATGTGGCCCAGGCGATCAAGGATGACTGCCGGGCACAGGCGGATGAACTGCGCGCCCAGGGGATCATTCCTAAAGTCGGGATCCTCCGTGTAGGCGAAAAGGGCCCGGACCTTTCCTATGAGAAAGGCGCTACTAAAGCAATGCAGGAAGCCCATGTCGATGTGGAAGTCTTTGCTCTTCCCGCCGATGTATCTCAGGAAGACTACATCAAGAAGATCCGTGAGATCAACGCAGATCCGGCGATCAACGGCATCCTGGCTTTCCGCCCTCTGGATAATATTGACGAGAACGTGGCTATTTCCATGAACTTAAGCGCTGTGAAGGACTGTGACTCTACGACCACGGAAAACATGGGTAAAGTAGTCCTGAATGATCCCACGGGCTTAAATCCCTGCACCGCAGAGGCGATCATGGCTGTCATCGACTATTATGCCGAAGAGATCAAAGCCGAAGTCCGCAAGAAATATGCACCTCTTCCTCTGGCTAAACCCGGCCAGGAAGATGATGTGTGCTGCGGTCTGGATGTCTGTGTGATCAATAACTCTAATCTGATCGGCAAACCCCTTTCCATGATGCTGACAAACCGCTTTGCCACGGTGTCCATCGTCCATCATCTGACTCATGAAGAGAAAAAGAATGAGTACATCAAACGGGCGGACGTGGTGATCACCGCCACTCCTTTCAGGGATACGCTGACAGCGGATATGATCTCTGAAGGCGCCATCGTGATCGACGCCAGTGTGGTCCGGGTGAAAGCTGTAGATGAGAACGGAAATCCGATCATGAATGAGAAGACCGGAAAGCAGAAGATCGTCACCGTCGGAAGTGCGGCAGACGATGTGGAAGCCAAGGCTTCCTGGAAGACTCCGGTGCCCGGCGTGGGCGGCATTACCTCTGCGATCCTGGTAAGAAACGTCATCAAAGCCTGCAAGGTCCAGCATAACATGATCTGAGATCAGCCTAAGCATACAAAAAAGCGCCAGCCTTGAGCTGGCGCTTTACTTATGGGAAAATTACGGTTTTACGATCTTATTGCTGTAGTAGGCATGACGTCCTCCGCAGAGAGTGCCTGCCGCGGCAAACAGAAGAGAGAACAGCAGACCGGGCCAGGTGAAGCCGAACATGTTCAGCGACAGGAAGAAAGTGGCGGCCGGACAGAAGGAGACACCTCCGACGATGCCCACCATGCCTGCGGCTGCGCACATGGCAGGATCCAGGTTCAGGAGCACGGCCGCCAGGCCTCCCAGAGCTCCGCCGATGACGATGGTCTGGGGCAGCAGGCCGGTCTTGTACCCGGCTTTACTTAAAAGAGCCAGGAAGAATATCCTCAGGATGAAATCATACCATTGACTTTCTCCCGCCAGGGCTGCCGAGATCACATTACCGCCGCTCAGGTACTTCTGGGTGTTTAGCAAAAGGACCAGGACCGCGCCTAAAATACCGAAGAGGAGGACCCTCACATAGGGATTTTTGACCAGGTTTTCTCCTTTTCCGGTCCAGTCCAGGATGTAGAGAAAGAGCCTGCCTAAAGCCCCGGCTGCCGCAGCTATCAGGATGAGGATCAGGATATGGAAAAAGGGCCCTGAGAGTGAAAAACCGATATTATACCGCAGCATGGGTGCTTTAAGTAAAAAGGCCAGGCCATAAGCTGCTGCCGATGATACGGCCGTATAGGGCAGATATTTCGGCTGGACCCGGTTATAGGCCACTTCCACAGCCAGTACAGCTCCAAAGAAGGGCAGTCCCAGGATAGAAGCAAATCCGGCGGCCACGGCACACATCGTCAGGAGCCTTTTTTCCGGAGCTTCCAGGGACAGTTTCCGGCCCACCCACTGGGCGACAGGAGCGCCTATCTGGAAAGAACCGCCTTCTTTGGCACCGGAACTTTCCGCCAGGCTGGTCAGGATCAGCCCTGCCGCAGCAGCAGGAGTGATCTTAAGGTCCAGGTCAGAATCATCACGGATGGCCTGGATGACTCCTTCTGTAGCCTTGAAATCCTTGACGCCGAACCATTTATTGATACTGATGATGACCGGCCCGAGCAGGACCATCAGGACCATAGCCCACAGGATCGGGAAATTCCCTCTCAGGAGGCTTACATACTTGATAGCGTAATTATAGGCTATGCCTACAGCCCCGCAGACGATACCGATGATCAGGGCATAGGCCAGTCCGCTGAGTACAGATCTCTTGTCTTTCATTTGAAAATGTCTCCCATTCTTTGTTGTGTCAGATGCTGTCATTATATCTATATCAGAACAGATGCAGGAGGTGGTTGAATCCTCCTGCATCTGCTACTTAGCTGCATTTTGAGAATAATAAATCAGAAAACGTAAACCTTACGTTCCGGCGCTGCGGGTCTTCCCCGTGATCATTAACGCCGTAAAAAAGACTCTCCTTTCTCATGCATTTGGACGGCAGCGCAAAGAAAGAAGAGTCGCGGATCAATCATAACCCGAAAAGACTGCTATAGAGCAGTCTGTTTCTATTTTGACCGAACGCTTTTTTTTAGCCGAGGACCGCGGCGCAATGCGTTGCTTTTCCAGGCAGGTCTCCTGACTTAAGGATCATCGAATAAGTTTCGCCTTCCCAGGACTAATCCCAGTGACTTAATGAAACCCTCTCCCCTGTCACAGTGGCGGCTCCGTGGAGGATTCTCACCCCGCTTCCCTGTTAGGCCGCATCTCTGCGGCGCCTGAAAACCAGTTATCATAAGTTTAGCATAATCCATGGTAAGCGTCAAGAATAAAAATGACATCAATCTAAAAATAACAAACCGGGATTTCAATATGTGAAATATCATAACAGGGATTGGAAAAAGGTCCGGGATGCTGTATAATATAATTTTACAGCTGACTGGAATAAAGAACAGAAAGGATAGAGAATGCAGAGAAAAAAGAATCTGGACTGGAGAGGTCTTTTCCAATGGTACGCACTGAGGGATGCCCAGCGGATCCTGGACAATAATGGTGTGACCATCTTTTATGTCTATGATGATGAGCGTTCCTGCAATGCCCAGGTGGAAACAGGGCGGCAGAAATATAAAGTGAATATCCAGAGGGCTCCGAAACAGTATTCGGACAGCTGGGATAATGCCATCTTTACCTGCACTTGTCCGCAGTTGAGCAGATACAGCCGGAGAAAAGACTACTGTGAACACATTGCCGCTGTCATGCTCCGCTGGGAAAAACAGCACGGCCCCTGGGTGTTTTATGAAACAGAAGCCGAGGCTTTAGCCCGGGAAGCCCGGGAGCGGCGCAGGGCAGAAGATGAACGCAGAAGAAGGGAAATGCTGGAGAAAAAGACCTCCCGCATGAGGGCCTTGTCTTTCTTGAAAAAACATGAAAAGACAAAGAAGGAGGGAAGCTTTTTCAGGCTTTCGGATATACTGAAAGGCATTAATACAAACCAATATTACGAGGAAGTGGCAGAAGAGATACTGGAAAACGGAGATATCCGTGTCTCTGAACTTAGCTGTGAATTTCTTGATGATTTCGGCGAGGTCATTAATTACACAGGCAGGATCCAGTATTATGAGGATAGCTTTACGACGCAGATCCAGCTGGAGCACGATGGACTTCATAAGATCAGCTGCAGCTGCGGGGAGTGCGCGTTTCCCTCGTATTATTATAACCGCAGTGAATTATGCGCCCATGTCCTGGTGGGCCTCTTGAAGATCCAGGAATATATAGAGAAGGAAGATCCGGGGGATTATACGGATCTTTCTGCCATGCGCTTTTTCTCGGAAATGGATGCAGGCAGTGTGGAAAGGCGGGAACTGGTACCTGAAGGTTTCCGGGAAGAAAAACATCCGGTGACCATCATGCCCAGGCTGACAGAAGATGCCGATGGCATGAAGCTTTCCTATAAGATCGGCCACGACAACGGCAAAATGTATGTGGTAAGGTCGCTGCATGATCTGACGGAGGCTGTATCCCAGGAAGGGAAACTGGCTCTCGGAAAATCCGATGAACTGGACTTTTCTGTCATGGAAGTGGATGAAAAGAGCCGCCCCTGGCTGTCGCTCATCATGCGCAGGGTCCAGGAGATGGGAGAGGTGAACCGCCGCCTTCAGAACCGCTCCTGGTCTTATGTGGCGCCTTTGAATGCCACAGCCCAGCAGGAACTGAAGGGCGCCTTGCTTGACAGCTTTTATGATGCGGCGGAGGGGACCCGGGTGGATTATCAGCACAGATCTTCCGGTTCCGGCGGTATGCTTTCGGTGGGGCATGTGCCGCTTAAACTGAAGCTTAAAACAGAGCCCCTTCATGATGCCGAGGGGAATTTTGCCGGCATCCGGCTCTTCGGTGATGCGCCATTGATGCTGGAAGGGGCAGACAGTGTGTACCTTTGCACAGAGAAAAACTTAAGCCGGCTGGAAAAGGAAGAAAGAGACATCCTAAAGCCATTTAATACTTCTATCGAAGACCATTATTTCGAGATCAGCATCGGAAAGAACCTGCTGCAGGAATTCTATTTCCGCGTGGTACCGAGATTTTTAAGCAGCCGGTTCATCGAGCTTGAGGACACCTGTGCCCATTACGCGGAAGAATTGCTGCCGCCGGAGCCGGAATTTGAATTCAGGCTGGATCTGGAAGAAGGTATATTGACCTTAAGTGAAAGCGTACGTTACGATCATACGGTCATCCGGCTGCCGGAATACAAAAAAGAGCCGGCTGCCTTGAGGGCCTCCTTCCGTGACTACAGACAGGAGGACCGGGTGGAACGGGTCATTCTGGAATACTTTGAAAAACCCCGCTTAAACAGCCTGATCTATGCCATGGACTGCAGCTCAGATGAAGTGCTGTTTAAGACTATGAATGAGATCGTACCGACATTGTCTGCTTATGGCACGGTCCTGGGGAGTGAGGCCTTTTCCCAGTACCGGATCCGTCCGGTGCCTCAGGTACGGGTGGGCGTGTCCCTGGAGAGCGGGCTCATGGACCTAGATTTTACGGGGGAAGACGTGGACATCGAGGAACTCTTCGATGTGCTGGACAGCTATCGGAAGAGGAAGCGGTATCACCGGCTGAAAAACGGTGATTTTGTCTCCTTTACCACAGAAAAAGGTCTGGAAGACCTGGACGATTTTCTTAAGGAGACCGGGCTTTCTGAGGAGGAGATCAGGAACGGCCATGCCAGTCTTCCCGTGTACCGGGCCCTGTATGTGAACCGTCTCTTAGAGGAGCATGAGGCGCTGTCAGACAGGCGCGACCGCAGTTTCCGGGCCCTGGTGCGCAACTTCCGGACCATTGCCGACTCTGAGTTTGAACCGCCGGCAGACATTGCTTCTAAACTGAGGCCTTACCAGGTCTATGGCTATAAGTGGCTGAGGACCCTGTATGAGTTCAATTTCGGCGGAATATTGGCCGATGAGATGGGGCTTGGGAAAACGGTGCAAATGATCGCTTTGTTTGAAGAAGCTTCTGATCTGGGCCGGAAAACCGGGACAAAACGGCCCCATTTAGTCGTGTGCCCGGCGTCTTTGGTCTATAACTGGAAAGAAGAACTCAGCCGTTTTGCCCCTTCCCTTACCGTAACACTGATAGAAGGGACTGCCGGCAGACGTAAGATCATGCTGGAAGATGAAGAGCTTTTCCAGAACACGGATGTTTTCGTGACCAGCTATGATCTTCTGAAAAAAGATATCCTGAATTATGAGACCCTGCACTTTGACATTGCCGTTCTGGACGAAGCCCAGGTGATCAAGAACCAGCGCTCAGCGGTCTCGAAATCTGTGCGGGTGCTGACGGCGGATCATCGCTATGCCCTGACGGGGACTCCCATAGAAAACCGGCTGTCGGAACTCCACAGCATCTTTGATTTCCTGATGCCGGGCTATCTCTACCGGTATGAAACTTTCCTTAGCACCTTTGAAACGCCCATCGTCAAGAATAAGGATGAAAAAGCGGCGGAACGTCTGAAGAAGATGGTGAGTCCCTTTATCCTCCGGCGGCTGAAATCGGAAGTCTTAAAGGATCTGCCTGCGAAGCTGGAAGAAGTGCGGTACGCCCGGCTTATGAATGAGCAGCAGAAGCTGTACGATGCCCAGGTGCTTCGCATGAAACAGATGATCTCCGAAGACACCGGCTCAGGAGAGGGTAAGATCCGTATCTTCGCGGAACTGACCAGGATAAGGGAGATCTGCTGCGACCCGTCTTTGCTCTATGAAAATTTCCAGGGGACATCGGCTAAAAGAGAGGCTTGCCTGGATCTTATCAAGAGCGCTATCGAGGGTGGCCACCGGATGCTGGTCTTCTCCCAGTTCACCTCTATGCTGGCGCTTCTCAGCGAGGATCTTGACCGGGAAGGCATCAGCTACTATACCATCATCGGAGCCACCCCGAAGGAGGAACGGCTGAAACTGGTGCATGCCTTTAATGAAGAAGAGACGGTGCCTGTCTTTCTGATCTCTTTAAAAGCCGGGGGTACAGGGCTGAACCTGACAGGGGCGGACGTGGTCATCCACTACGATCCCTGGTGGAACATAGCTGTCCAGAACCAGGCCACCGACCGGGCCCACAGGATAGGGCAGACGCGGGAAGTCAGTGTGTTCAAGCTGATCGCGAAGGATACCATCGAAGAGAAGATCCTGGAACTGCAGGAAGCGAAGCAGGAACTGGCCGATGCGATCCTGTCCGGCGAGCAGCAGTCGCTGATGTCGCTTTCCAAGGAAGAACTGCTGGAGCTTTTGTCCTGATCTGTTTCTCTTAAGAAAGTTATTTGACAAGAAGGGATTTCTTTAGTATAATACGTAGGTCGTGCAGCCGGGGCGTTAGCGGGGCCCTGTACCTGAAGTCCGCTACAGCAGGGGTGATATCGACCGGAGGGCTGAAGTCAGTTGAGCTGCCCGTCTGAGGATGCGTTGAAGTTTGGGTCTTATGCAATGGAGCGCTGTGAACCGTGTCAGGTCGGGAACGAAGCAGCACTAAGCGGTATGCTTCATGTGACATGAGGGCGCCTGGGCTGAGCAAAGGCAGGCGGTAACGTCTTCGGGATGGACGTTCGAAGGAAGATGCACGACATTTTTTCATACAAGATTAAAGAGAGCGGCTTGTCACCGCTCTTTTTTTGTTGTATAATTTTAACTTGGGAAAGAGTATGCTGGTCATATATAGATGACCAGGCACAGAAAAGGATTTTTACACATGGCTTATACCGCGCTTTACCGAAAATGGCGGCCCCTTAGGTTTGAAGATGTAAGAGGGCAGCAGCATATCGTAAAGACTTTAAAAAACCAATTAAAAAGCGGCCGGATAGGCCATGCCTATCTTTTCACCGGCACCAGAGGCACAGGAAAGACCACGGTGGCAAAGATCTTTGCCAGAGCCGTGAACTGCGAGCATCCGGTGGATTTCAGCCCCTGCAATGAATGTGACACCTGCCGTGAGATCCTGGCCGGCACATCGGTGAATGTGATCGAGATCGATGCGGCTTCGAATAATGGTGTTGACAATATCCGGGAGATCCGCGAGGAAGTGAAATACCGGCCCACAGAAGGCAGATATAAGGTCTACATCATTGATGAAGTCCACATGCTGTCTCCCGGCGCTTTCAATGCTTTGCTGAAGACGCTGGAGGAACCGCCGGAATACGTGATCTTCATCCTGGCCACCACCGAAGTACAGAGGATCCCGGTCACGGTATTGTCACGCTGCCAGCGCTATGATTTCAAGCGGCTGTCGCTGACAGAACTGAAAGACCAGATCCGGGACCTGTTAGAGGCGGAAGGCGTAGAAGCCGATGAACGGGCCATCACCTACATTGCCCGGAAAGCCGACGGCTCCAGCCGTGATGCCTTAAGCCTGCTGGAAGAGTGCATTTCCTTTAATTTCGGCGAAGAGCTCACCTATGAACGGGTGCTGGACGTGCTGGGTGCGGTGGATCAGACTGTTTTTGAAGCGCTGCTGAAAGCTGTCTGCGATTATGATATCCAGGGCATGATCAATATCATTGACGAACTGCTGGTTTCCGGCAGGGAGCTTACCCAGTTCGTGCTGGATTTCACTTGGTATTTAAGGAACATCCTGCTGATCCAGACGGAAAACCCGGGAGAAGAAGTGCTGGGGATCTCCAGGGAAAACCTGGAAAGCATGCAGGAAACAGCCCGGGAGATGGATATCGACCAGGCACTGCGTTATATCCGCATCTTGTCTCAACTGGCCAATGATATGCGTTATTCTCCAGCGAAGCGGGTGCTCCTGGAGATCGGTCTGATCAAAATGATGCAGCCCCAGATGGAAGAGGATCTGGAAAGCTTGAAGGACAGGATCCGGGTACTTGAAGAACGGGGTATCAGCGCAGGTGCCAGAATAACAGCAGAACCGGCACGTTCAGAAGAAAAAACAGTAAAAGCTCCGGAGCCCGAGGCTAAAGTGACTGAGGTCTCCCAGGCAGTCTATGAAGATTACCAGATGATCCTGAATGACTGGGATGACATCGTCAGCCGTGAGGCGCGGCTGATGCATTCGCTGCTGAAAAAGTGTGAAGTCAGCGCTTCGGACAGCGGCATAGAGATCCTGATCCGGGACCCCTTCACCTATTCGGTGATGGAAAATAACCGGCGGGATAAGGATATCGAAGAGATCCTGAAGAAACGGTATGATAAAGACTTCAGGGTGAAACTTAAAAAGATCAATGCAGATCAAAGCGCACCTAAGATCGTTCCGGGGGTAAGGATCCCCGGCATCGATATGGATATTGAAGAAGAAGGAGAATGATATGGCAAAAAGAGGCGGCTTCCCCGGCGGAATGGGCGGAATGAACCAGAATAATATGATGAAACAGGTGCAGAAGATGCAGCGGCAGATGCAGGAGCAGCAGGAAGCACTGGAAAACTCTGAATTTACAGGAACCTCCGGCGGCGGCGCTGTGACAGTCGTCATGACCGGCAAACGGGAGATCAAGAGTCTGACCATTGAGCCTGAAGTCGTGGATCCTGAAGATGTGGAAATGCTGCAGGACCTGATCATCGCAGCCTTTAACGAAGCTCAGCGGAAGCTGGATGAGATGAATAATGAAAGCCTCTCCAAACTCACCGGAGGGCTGGGTAACTTTGGCGGGTTATTCTGATCATGAATTATTACGGCAATGAACTGTCCAGGCTGATCGAAGAATTGTCCCTGCTTCCGGGTATCGGACAGAAGACAGCGCAGCGGCTGGCGTTCCACATCATCGACCTGCCGGAAGAAAATGTTACCCGGCTTTCAGATGCCATCGTCCGGGCTAAGAAGAATATCCGCTGGTGCCGGGAATGTTTCACATTGACCGACAGCGAGGTATGCCCTATCTGTGCGGACAGCCGGCGGGACCATAAGACTATTATGGTGGTGGAAGACAGCCGGGACCTGGCGGCATATGAACGGACAGGAAAATATAATGGTGTTTACCACGTGCTGCACGGCGCTATATCGCCCATGCTGGGGATAGGGCCGAACGATATCCGCCTGAAGGAACTGATGACGCGGCTTCGGCAGGACGTGGATGAAGTGATCATAGCGACAAATAACTCGCTGGAAGGCGAGACCACCGCCATGTATATCAGCAAGCTTATCAAACCCACAGGGATCAAATGCACCCGTATAGCCAGCGGCGTACCGGTGGGCGGAGATCTGGAATACATTGACGAAGTAACACTGCTGCGGGCGCTGGACGGACGGACAGAACTGTAAAAATAAGTTTTTTGGAGTCTGAAGGTGCACTAAGAGACTACAAACGGGGAAAGAGACGGCAGAAATGAATAAATTCGAATTTCAGGAACAGATCATAGATGTGCAGGCCCTGATAGAGGAAGGAAGATATCAGGAAGCAGCAGAGATGGCGGATAAGCTGAATCTGGAGCTTCTGGAAGAACCCCGGACCCTCCGGCAGCTGGCCCGTGCTTATGAAAAATGCGGCAGGTATGCGGATGCGGAGATCCTGCTCATGAAGGCATATGATTATGCTCCCCGCAGCCGGGGCATCCTCTTTTCACTGTGTAATACAGCGATCAGAGCCGGTAATCTGGAAGGGGCTGAGGGTTTTTATGATGATTTCTGCCACCTGGCGCCCCGGGACAGTCAGCGCTATGTGATCCAATACCGGCTGTCAGTGGCTAAGAACCGGCCGGATTCAGAGATCATCGAGATCCTGGAGACGTTAAGGGCGGATGAACCGAATGACCGCTGGCTCTACATCCTGGCACAGTATTATGCTAAGAACGGCCGGATCAATGATGCGGTGAAAGTCCTGGATGAGATAGACCTGTGGTTTGACAGCGGCAAATATGTGGAAAGGGCTGCAGAGTTAAGGGCTTACCTTACGGGGACGGTAGTACCGGAAAAGAAACCAGCCTCTGTGTCCTATACCTATACCTTTACAGAAGAGGAAGAAAATCAGGACGGAGAATCAAAAGAAGCCGCCTCTGAAACCACAGAAAAAGCAGCCGATGTAACAGTAACAGAGACTGATACAGAAGCTGATGAAAAGACAGATCCTGAAGTCGTGGCAGAAACTGTCTCAGAAAGTGATCCGGAAAATGCCGGGGAAACAGAGACAGAAACCGGCACAGGACCAGCGGAAGAGACAGAAACTGCGGCAGAAAATGTGACAGAAGCTGCGGAGGAAATTAAAATAGAGACTGCTGAAGAAACAGCTGCCGAGACCGATACAGAAACAGCTGAAGATTCCGGCACGGAAACTGAAACAGGAGCAGCGGAGGAAAAAGACACAGAAGCTGATACAGAGATCGCCGAAGAGATAGATCCGGAAATCGGGACTGCTTTTGTAGCGGAATCTATTGCAGAAACCCTTGAAGAAATAGAAACTTCTGCGGGTGAAGCAGCAAAAGAGGATCAGGAGACCCTGTCAGAAACAGGTGCTGAAGGATCAGGTGATGATGCTGAGGATATCCAGTTTGAGAGCGTTTACAGTGTTTCCAAGGGAGAACAGCTCTTTGAAACAGATGAGTCCTGGATCGAAGACCTGACCAGAGGCCTTTATACCGTTGATCCGCCCAGAAGCGAAAAGCCGGCCGTTAAAGAAAAACCGGAGGATACCTCTGATGCAGCTGCCGGACAGGAAGAGGAAGGTCCCCTTTCGGATGAAGAAGTGCTGGTCCAGTTACTGGACGAAGTGCCGGAAAAGAAGGAAGCGGCCGAAGAAGCTAAAGATCTGCTGACAGAGGATGATCCGGAGGAGACCAGTACCGCTGCAGAAGAAACTTCCGCTGCAGAAGAAGTTGTCTCTGAAGAAGAAGCAGAGGCAGAGGAAGATGACAGGGGCTTTAACGGACTGCTGAACAGGATCGCCCGCAGGAAAGAAGAAAAGGACCTTTTCGGCGGCCTGCCGGTGGATCCCGATGTAAATAAACGTATTTGGCACTTTATCATCCTGGCAGAAAATACAGAACTGGCAGAGGCCTGTGCGAGAGACCTGGTGAAGGAGATCGGAGAACAGAACCCCGGCATTTCACTTCCGAAGGCAAAGCTGAAAGCCGCTAAAATAGGTAATGTCAGTATCATCGGCGCCCTGGACCATTTCCTGGGCCGTATGACCATCGTGGAAAATGCCAGTGAATTATCCGACAGCCAGCTGGATGAATTTACGAAGATCCTGGACCGGGATGACCGCTCTTTGCTGATCGGCTTTACGGATACCAGGGAGAATATCGTCAAACTGTTTGAACGCATGCCAGGTCTGGCGGAATGCTTTACCGCTGTGTTCGACGGCAGGGAACGGACACCGGATGACCTGCTGAACATCGTCCAGTCTTATTTCTATGAAGCTGATGCCCGCCTCAGCGCCGATGCGGAAGCTGTGGTGCTTAAGAAAGCAGCGAATCTTCTGGCTGCCAGCCGGACCAGTGCGAGACGCGAGATCCTGCATTTTGCCGAGCAGGGCCTGGATAAGGCAGAAAAAGGCGGATTTTTAGGGTTTGGCGCAGGCAAAGTGGACAGCGAAGGTGTATTGACGGTGGCTGCCAAGCATTTTAAAGGGCTGGAGTGACTGACAGAATGAACTGGGTATGGAATTGGCCGGCTGTAGTTGTCATAGTCTTTATCGTGGTCATGGCTTTTGTCGGCTGGAGGAAAGGATTTGTAAAGATGGCGCTCTCTGCGCTGTCTGTTGTGTTAGCGATCATCCTGATGTGCGTGTTTGGCAGCATGATTCGGGATGGGGTGAAAAATCATACAAATATCGATGAAAAGCTTACCAATAAGATCGTGCAGATCATAAATGATCATACGGAGATCGGAGACAAAACAGAGGATGTGATCGATAAACTCCATCTGCCGGCCATCATCTCTGATAAACTGAAGGACAGCGCAGGCAATATAACGGGCAATACCAGATCCGTGGCTGCAAAACTGGCAAACATGATCGTTTCCATCATGGTCTATGTGGTCCTTTTCATCGTGATCCTGATACTGGAAGCTATATTGGTCAAGCTGATGGACCTGATCACGAAACTGCCGGTGATCCATCAGATGAATGGCCTGCTGGGAATGGTGGTCTCGCTTCTGGAAGCCTGGGTGATCTTGTGTGTGATCTTCCTGATGCTGACCACATTTGTCCAGTCAGAATGGGGAAGAAATCTCCTGGCCATGATCCGGGAAAACCCGCTGACATGCTGGCTGTATGATCATAATATTCTTCTAATCATTGCCGGCCGCTGACAGACCCGGCAGCAGAAATGAAAGGGATGTGTGACAAGCATGGAATTTGACAGCAAAATAACAAATTTCCTGTTTTCATTCAAACGGGAAGTCGATGAAGGGGACAACGAACGTCTGAAGGATATGTACAAACGTATCCTGATCATTGCCTGGCCCTCGGCACTGGAAGGTATCATGATGACCCTCATGAATTCCTTCGACACCATGATGGTGGGCCGGCTGGGCAGTAATGCCATTGCCTCAGTGGGCCTGTGCGCCCAGCCCCGGATGATCTTGCTTCTGATAGCCCAGTCTTTATGTATGGGTACCACAGCCGTGGTGGCCAGACGTAAAGGCGAGGGAAACCAGAGAGCCGCCATATCGACACTTCAGCAGTCACTGGCGCTGATCCTGATCGTGGGCGTAGTGATGACTATCTTCGGCATGTTCTTAGGAGCTCCGCTTCTGAAGCTTGCCGGCGCGAAGGAAGGGGAGACCCTGGAAGACGCCATCATCTACTTCCGCTACATTTCAATGGCCTTCATTTTTAACTATATCTCCCTGTGTATCTGCGCTGCCATGCGCGGCATAGGAAAGACCCGGATCACCATGGTGGTGCACATGATCGCCAATGTAGTCAATGTGTTTTTGAACTACTGCCTGATCTTCGGCCATTTCGGTTTCCCGGCGTTAGGTATCAAAGGTGCGGCCATAGCAACGGCCATCGGCGGTGTGGTATCTGCCGGTGCAGCTATCGGGGCAGTGCTCAGGAAGAAAGATAACTTCCTTTGCCTGCGTCCCTGGCAGAAGTTCCGTTTTGATAAAGATACTTTAAGGAGTCTGGTGAAAGTCGGATCCGGCACCATTGCAGAATCTGTCTTCATGCGGGTGGGCTTCCTGTTAAACGGGAAGCTGATCGCCGGTGTTTCCACGGCGGCTTATGCGACGAACCAGATCGTCCAGCAGGTCAGCGGCCTGACCTTCTGTTTAGGCGATGGTATCGGCGCCGCCTGTACCTCCATGGTCGGCCAGTCCATGGGCGCAGGGCAGAAAAAGAAGGCCTATGCTTATGCTAAGCTGGGCCAGCGGATCTGTCTGTATGTATCTATTTTCCTGATCATCTTCATCTTCACCGGCAGGCACTGGATGCCGCGGCTCTTTAATGATGAACCGCAGATCTTATACGCTTCAGCCCTTTGCTTCGTGGTATGTCTGGTAGGCGTATATCCTCAGAACATGCGTGTCATGATCTCCGGCTGTCTGCGTGGTGCCGGCGATGTGAGATATGTAGCTTTAGTCTCTCTCATCAGCGTGGCCATCTTAAGGCCCCTGGCTACCTGGTTCTTCTGTTATCCCATGAACAACTGGTTCCCGGGCATGATGTTCGGCTTTATAGGCGCCTGGATCAGCTTCGACGTGGACTCTTTGGTCCGGTGGCTGCTTTTGCAGGTGCGGATCAATAAAGGAGAATGGGTGAATATCAAACTGTAATATCTACATAAAAAAACACCGGCCCGGAGGCCGGTGTTTTTTTATGCCTTTTTTACCACAGCGGCTGTTCCAGCTGCTCTTTTGAAACAAAGGGGCCGGGGATAGCCGAAAGGCCTCTCTTGTCGCCGAAGTAATCGGTATCGAAAGTAATGGGGGTGCCGTCCGGATTCTCAAAGGGTTCTTCCGGCTCAAAGGCTTTGCCCAGGATCTCCGTATTGATGATGCCGTCCGTGAAATCCTTCAGGAAATCATAGACATTGGTCTTAAGGACAGGCCGTCCGTCTTTTTCTTCCAGAGTCACGGTGACGGTGTTCTCGTCATCCACCAGGTTCGAGGCTTCCTTTGCAAAGGGAACCGCGCCGTTGAAGTAGGCGTTGCCGTTGACCCAGACCGGGAGATGGTCGAAATGGACAGAACCTAAAGCCATCATATTAGCTGGCTTCGTGAAATCGAAGTTGCTCATCCACTCCTCAAAGGTGGGGTATTCATCAAAGACGGAGGTGCCCACCACTTGATTGTCCGCCATTCTGAAGCCCATGTCTTCCTTCACTTCTGTCTCCTTCACCGGCCAGTTCTGGATAAAGATGTTATTATAGAACCGGTCATCGCCATGCAGGATGGTCATGAAGCCCATGACTTCGGTCCTGTGGGGGAAGTGATAAGGCGTATAACGGGGCTGGTTCTTTCCGTTGACTATATTATCCGTGCCGCCGCCGACTGCAGTGAAGGCGCCCAGGATCAGGTTGTGGACCATGGCTACGCCCTGGGTCGCGATACGAAGAGAAGCCTTGGAAAGCAGGACATTATTGTCGATCAGGGTGGGACCATGGCCGACTTCCACAAAGATATCCTGGCTCATCATGCCGCCCCGCTGTGTGGCAGAAGATTCCGGGGCGTGATTGTCATGCAGCAGGTTCTGGGTGATCCGGGTGCCCTGGGCCTGCCAGTCGCACCAGATGCCCATGGTGGAATGATGGATATGGTTCCGGCGGAAGATCACGTCGATGGCTGCGTGGAACTTGATGCCGGCAATCTCCGCGCCGCCCAGCTGCTGCATGTTGTTGATGTTGTGGATGTGGTTGTCTTCTATGATGCTGAAGACGCAGCCCATACGGCCCACGATACCGGTCTGTTCGCAGTGATGGATATGGCAGCGCCGGACGATGTGGGAGCCGATGTTCTCTTTCAGCCAGCCGTGATACTGGCCGCGGCAGACGGCGTCACGCTCCATCTGGGTGGGACTCTTCACGTATTTATTTGTAAAGTAGTGGTCATTGTCCGGATCATAGTATTTGCCCAGGGAGATACCGCAGCATTTGCTGTTGTAGACTTCACAGTCCTCGATGATCCAGCCCTTGGACCAGTGAGGGCCTACCATGCCGTCCTGGAAAGCCGCGGGCGGCGCCCAGGTAGTGGCGGCATTGGAGACCTTAAAACCGCGGAAAGTAATGTAGTTCACCCCGGTTTTCGAAGGGAAGAAGCACTCGCGGCGGACATTGATCTCCACCTGCTCTTTATTCGGGTCCTTACCCTGAAAGTTAGCGTAAATGACGGTGGTGTTCCCGTCCTGGACGGAGAACCACTTGTAGACTGACCATTCCGGCTCCCAGGAAGGTGCGTAGATACCGCCCTCGATACAGTCTTCCAGGGATTCTGCTTCATACAGCTGCCGGTCGTTTAAATAAACGGCGCCGGTGTGGCGGGTCACGGTGCCGAAGTACCAGTCACCGGAAACCGTGGTAGTGTAGGGATTATAAGTGCCGAAAATGCCGTTATCGACACGGGTGACCCATACATTGCCCTCATAGGGTTCCCAGTTCTTTACTTCTTCTGAGCCGACAATGTGGGCGCCTAAGGGCTCTTCACTGATGTAAGTGATACGGGCATCCTCAAGACCTGCATTGATGGGGTCTACATATTCCCGGTAGAGACCCGGGGCTACGATGACCTCGTCACCTGGCCGGGCGATCTTCGCTGCATCATTGATGTGCTTAAAGGGACGTTCTTTCGTTCCGTTCCCGTCCCGGTAAGCCTGTGCATTGACATAAAG